>JALOQS010000239.1 GCA_025459355.1 Pirellula sp. | reverse complement strand
CTCGATGCCATTTTCGCATTCTTTACAGTGTCGATTTCCGTCCTGGTTTGGCTGCCGATCTACCTGACTCGATCCGCGCGAAAGAAATCTGATCGAAGTAAAGATTAGAGTATCCTCTAACGGCTACTCAACAAACGTAAAATGGGCACTCCTGCCCGTTTGATAGTGCTCACCCGTGGCCAACCCACCGCTCAAGCAACAAGCCCCCCTCCCATCTCAAGCCTCAAGTTCCTTGGCTAAAAGTTAATAGAAGAGAGCAACTCCCCGATCCTGCCACGTAGGCTTCATGAACAAACGCTTCAGTACTGGCTAAGTTCTGGCCACCAAACACCTCGGAGAAACAAATAGGCTTAACGCACGCCCTCCCTCGACCACCCGACACAACATCTAAGCCTAGTTATGTTGCTGCATTCAGCTTTGTGATTAGCGAAACTTTTATTATCTGGTCTCCGCTGACGATTTAGTATTGTCGCGTGAATACAGCGCCATCTCGACACCGATGCCCGCACGTGCACATAGAGAAATGAGTTGACGTGGCAGTCGATCATTTTGATTGACAATGTTCTCGTCAAGGCGAGACCAAATGGGGAAGTCGAGAAAAGCATCCGACACATTGTGCGAATCAACCAGTTTGCGAATTGAAATTGCATGCAGCGAAAGAAATGCAATCGCGTCCTCTACTTGGCCAGGTAAATCATCCCATTCGCAGTCCGAAACATCGAAAGAAATGCGAAAGACACCATGTGTCTTGTTCTTTCGAGTATCTTTGATGTCCGTAGCATCATGGACGCTATAGACGGGTATTGGTGAGCATTCCGCAAATGCTTTGAATGAGTCCGTTTCGCTAAATATCTTCAGTATGCACATCTTCAAGCGAACTCTATGTTTGCAGAACGCCTATCGCCACCCGGTCGCGGCACGTAACGTCTGTAAAAGTCAAAGGACCCGACCCGCGATTTGGGTGCACAATTTTGTTCCGTCTATTTCCCTTGCCGATTCTGTTAAGTCGTGAGTTAGGTTCTCATTCATGGATATTCGATCTGGGGGAATTCTACTGCAAAGTATATCCGCAATTTTCTGCATTTGTTTGCCAGTAAGTACAAGTTCGATACCTATTATCCTTCGTTTGCCCTGAATGTCTGTCCAGCAGATGTGCCTTTCATCGAAATCAACAAATACACGGCTTGCGTCACCGAAAGGAAGGCAGCATGTGTCGGATGCGTTTTCAACGCTTCCAAACGAGAGCGAAGACTCACTCAACTCAATGAATTGTGTAGTTGGCCACAAGATTTTCCAGAAGCTATCCAGAAACGCCAAACAGGCCAGCGACACCATGAATCCGCACATCAGAAGCGGAAAGATGCCTTCCAGCTTTATCAGCAAACAAAATGCAAGCACAATGACAGTGAGCCCTGCGAGTGCGATAGCCCCTGTCACTTCCGCAATGTCGTTTGTCTTGCGCTCGAACCGCAACAATCTTCACTCCTAAGACAGTACTTTTCGATTCAGCCAGCGGCGAGATGAATCATCGATTTGCAAGTGCACCTGATCGCCGCTTGGGTGCAACTTTTGGTTAAACTCTGGCTTGGGAAAACTCTGAGTCACAGTCAGGGAACGCACCCCGTATGGTAGGGTCTGCCAGCAGTCGTAGCGCCCAAACGCCGAAAGGAATACCAACAAGCATAAACGGTGTAATGAAGGGAATGCAAGCAAGCAACGAACCAACTCGCGCAAGGCGGTGCGATTCGAGGAAAGCAAGTTTTGCTGCGCCGATTGCAATTAGGATCAGGCAGATGAATTGAACACAACCGACGGCGAGGCCTATGATGTCATCTGCCACAGAACCACCACGGACGACGATTACAACCGCCGATACGAGATAGATCGCAACGAATACAGATTGGATCGACGCCATAATGATAAGAGCCGTTGCGGGGCGAGATACGCGTGCCTTGATCGCTTCACGAGAATCAACGCGAAGTGTTGGGTTGCTGATCGATGGTGCGTAAGGATTCATCATGCGGTTAAGATCGTCGACGGCCTTCAGTCGGATAACGAAAAGGATCATTCACGTCGAGCAAGGGAGCATCGACCGCCCAAGGCCGGGGGGATCGAGACGTTGAGTGCATCCGCTGGTTAGCGAAATGACACGTTCTGGCCCTCAGGATCGAGTGCCGTCGGCAGCTCTGCTCGCGTGTCACACTCCGTCAGAGACCATCTCTGACACCGCATTATCGTACCACACGCGACTTTGACATTCAGCAGGGGAAGATTCGACCCGGCCGATTTTTCTAGCTGCGAACCGTTGACTCCGATGGGACGGCCCATCGGGGGCCGATATTGCATGTTTAACAAACGTAGAACGGGTCTCCAGGCCCGTTAAAAGTAAAATGGGCACTCCTACCCGTTTGATAGTGCTCACCCGTGGCCAACCCACCGCTCAAGCAACAAGCCCCCCTCCCATCTCAAGCCTCAAGTTCATTGGCTACTACTTAATGAAAGAGGCTGATTCCCCGATCCTGCCACGAGGCTTCATGAACAACGGCTAAAGTATTGGCTAAGCTCTGGCCAACAAAAATCTAAGTGAAACAAAGAGGCTTAACGCACGCCCTCCCTCGACCACCCGACGCAACATCTAAGACTAGTTATGTTCGTCCTAGTTTACAGTTGCTGGAGGCTGACCACCAGAATTGCCACCGGTTTTGTGTAACGCATGGCTTGTCAATTGACTGCTGGTGTATGTCAAAAAAGTGCGACCGTTTCCTTAAAATCATCTTGTGAATTTACTTGTACGTTCAAACTCATCAGCTTGCATACCCGCCTCAACTTCTGGAGCAATGGAGTTTGCCGCGAGCGTTGGCGACTGCGATTCAGAAGCATCTGTTGCAGGCACGGTTGAGCCTACCGATGTTGTGGTTGAGTTAGAATTGCATCCAACCGCAAATAGACACATACAGCAGACGATAGTGACGAAAGTACGCATGATCTTCACACCCTAAATTGAATTGTTGGCTTCCCAGACAAACGTTGGCATTCATCGAGTGGCGGCATGTAAAGTTTCTAAAAGTCAAAACGGCCGATCCGCCACTTCGTGCGATGGATTGTTATCGGCCGTTCGATACTGAATCAGTTCCGTCAGCCTCTGACAGTCTATCTTTGTAGCAATCTATTGACAAAGATTCCGCACGCCAAGTAAATCGTCCAAAGAAAGCATACATAAATCCGGGGTACCCGAAAACGACAAGTCCAATCAGTCCATTAACTACCGTGGTGGACGATCGTCGTCCATCACCGATCCATTGCCCTGAACCGACCATTTGAACAAGATAAGTCAAATAGCCAGCAAAGGCGATTCCACCAACAACCCGCCAGCACCATTTAAATCTATCAGGGTCATACAATCCAAACAGCGAGAAAATCGCGAGCAATTCGACTGCCGCCAACACGCTCCAGCCTACTATTCCAACAGGACTCGCAAGCAACGGCAGAAGCGTGATCGTCGCGACGAAAAAAGGTGCGGTGCACCAGAACATCAATCGAGTTGGCTGTGGAAGTTCTTGGATTCTCATTCGGTCGCGATTTCCATGGCCCGATAACGAAAAGGACCTCTCACATCGGCCAAGGGAGCATAGCCCGCCCGAGGCCGTGTAATCGAGACGTTGAGTGCATCCGCTGGTTAGCGAATGAAACGTTCTGGCCCTCAGGATCGAGTGCCGTCGGCAACTCTACTGACGTGTCATACTCCGTCAGAGACCGTCTCTGACATCGCATTATCGTACCACACGCGGCGTCGATGTTCATCAGGGGAGGGGTTTCGACCCGCCCGACTTTTAGATACCGCTGGCTTGTCCGGCGGAGTTTCCTGCTTTTCGCTAGATTGATGAGCCCTCTTACTTTCCCCCCTTTTTCGTTCGGCGGCGAAGTCGCCGAATGAAGAGGGGGGAGGACTAGCATTCGATCTAGCGAAAAACGGAACGATACCCTCCGGCAAGCGGGAGGCATTCCAAATCCGCGATGCTCGTCTCGTTCCTTCCGAGCTAACGTTCGCATTGACCGATGGGCGAGGGGTGATCTCAACACAAGTCAGGGCCGAGGAATCCAGCCCTTCGGTCCAATGCTTGGTTCTCAAATTGGTTTCGGGTTTGCAAGGATCGACGTTCGATCCCTGGTTTGATTATGTCCCGGCATAGTACGAGCTCTGGGGGCACGCTGCAATCATCGTGTTCGTTCACGACGTTTGAGGTCAATCCAAGTCCGTCGCAAGGCATGCATCAGAACCGTTACAGCATGTCGTTGTCGATTTCTGTCGTCAGTTTGTCTGCAACATCGTGTCTCGATTAGGGCAAAAAAATGGTTGGGCAAAAATATGGGACCCCAAAAAAAGGGTATTCCTATTTTTGCCCTCACATTTTTTTGCCCAAACAAGATCGCTCTAGACTCCCTTTACATTATCGATCCATGACGACCGCACGAACTACGTTTCTAAGTTGGGCATTTTTGACCAGCTGCGATTTGAGAACGGCGGGCATCACCCAGCCCGAGCAGTTGACTCAACGCAAGTCTAAACGGCCGTTCGAGGGCTTGGTGTGCATCGCTTGGTTATTTGGCTTTCTGCGTCAACTCCGGTAGTTCGTCTGGGAAGAAGATCATCGCCATTTCTCGAATCGACTTACCAGCGTTGTTCGTATTGTCAAATGATGCTCCATGTTCCGCAAGCAGTTTGACGACCGACAAATCACCACGCGCATTGAAGGCTGCAGTCCACAAGGGCGTGTTGCCGTAGGCGTCTCGTAACTCAGTCGAAGCTCCGGCATTGAGCAGCAATTCAGCAATGTTTGGCAACTTCTCTTGGGCGACATAGTGAAGCGCACAGTATCCGTTTCGGTCCTGATGGTCGATGTTCGCGCCGCGATCAATGAGCCATTGCAATAACGCTGGGCGATTGTGAAAAGATGCCCAAATCAATGGTGTGCCGTTCTCGCCGTCTGGTACATCCACCGAGGTTGATGCAACGAGTTCTTCGGCCCCGGCATCGTCGGCATTGCGAATGTGCCGACGGATCTCGTCAGCAACCGGATCATGTTTGCGGGGGCGACCGGGACGAGCCATTGTTGTCTCAGGTTGGTTGCTGCATTTGCCAAATAACGCCCGCGATCACCGATGTCGCGGCCAAGAAATTTACCATCAGGAAACGGCCGATCCGCGACTTCAGTGCATCGCTTGGTTCTGCCATGTTTCTGGAACGGATTTCAGACGTCGATCGCAATGTCGGCAGGCTCTTTGTCTCGCACTTCGTTTCGAGTCTTGTCGCGTCGTCGCATCATTGCTGTTAGATACCGAAATCCGAAAATTACAAGAAGAACAATTCCGCATTGCTTGAATGTCGCGAAGGCACCAAACATCAAAGGGCCAAGCAATCGATTCGCGCCGTCAACAGTAACGGCATGTCGTTCATCTTCAGTCAATTCGGCCTCATGTTCTTTGGCGTATTCATAGCGAATTCGCCATTTCTCCTCGATCTCCCGAGACGAATAGTCAGTAGTTATCCATGCCGCCGCCAAAACAATTACGGCAGACATTACCCATCGGAGTAGATACACACGGTGTGGAATGAATGCAACAAGTAACAGAAGCATAACCGCGATCAAATTCACAAAGGTGGTTTGGCCGGAAAACGCGTTGTTTCTTGAGGTCTCCCACATCTGTTCAAACGGCGTCATTCAGAGATCTCGAAAAATGGCACTTTGTATGGCAGAACGAAAAGGATCACTCACGTCGAGCGAGGGAGCATAGACCGCCCGAGGCCGGGGGATCGAGACGTTGAGTGCATCCGCTGGTTAGCGAAATGGCGCGTTCTTGCCCGGAGGTTCGAGTGCCGTCGTTCGCACTGCTGACGTATCATTCTCAGTCAGTGACCGTCTCTGACATCGCTCTATCGTACCACATGGGGATCCCATTTTCAGCAGGGCTCAAAACTCCAGCCACACACTTTTCCGCTAGTCGCGTTCCTGCCGAGCTAACG
>JALOQS010000238.1 GCA_025459355.1 Pirellula sp. | reverse complement strand
GCTGAAATCGAAGTACCCAAGGGAACCCAGGTGCACGGTACTGTTATAGCCCAGGGCGGCCGCTTTGGTGGATGGTCTGTCTTTGTCAAGGATGGAGTTCCTGCCTATCACTACAACTTCCTCGGCCTGCAGCAGACCACTGTCTCTGCCACGGATAAGCTACCCGAAGGCAAGTCAACGTTACGAGTTGATTTCAGCTACGAGGGAGGAGGGGTTGGTAAAGGTGGTACTGCTTCGTTATTCCTCAATGATCGAAAAATCGGCGAAGGAGAGATTCCACGAACGCAGGCTATGATCTTTTCAGCAGATGAAACGGCTGACATTGGTATCGATCTTGCAACGCCAGTGGTCGAATCGATTGGATCGGAGCATAAATCGAAGTTCACAGGCCGGATTCCCAAGCTCACGGTTGAGGTAAAGTGATTGCCCTTTTTGCGTGCGATTACTCACTCCATTCCGCTTAAGCGTTTCAATCGAACCAAGTCTAGAATAGTTGAGTGATCATTCCGAGCCTGCCGAAGACTGAGGTAGTCATCTGCCTCAGGAGGAGCCGGAGTCTATTGCAAGGCCGCGCGGGTACACATTTTTCTTTCCTGAAATGATGATCGTATCGGCATGGTCACCAATCTGCTGAGCCAATGCAGAATCATCTGTACGCTGCTACTGATCCTGTCGTTCCTTTGCTCGACAGGTTGTCGGATCTGCGATCGATCATGCTCAATGCCTGGTCTGTTGCTTGGTAAGCAAAGTAATCAACAGGTCTTATGGCCCACCGAGGGCTCACCCACCAAGCGAGCGGAGCGCTTTCTTGAACTTGCGAATTGTCTCAGCGATGCCGATGACGCCAGGAGTGTAGACTATTACTTTGAGGCTGCGACCTTGAGTTGGGCTTCGTTAACCAAACGGGCCGAGTTTGCAACTCCGTATCATCCATCGTGGGATGTCTATCAAACGAGTCTACAAGGGCTCGTGACCAATGCCGTTCGCTTTTGCCGTTTTGATGGTTGCGGAAATCTAAACATCTATCAACCAAGCGGTCTTGTTGAAGTTCCTTTGACCAGCGACAGTCTAGATTGGCCCATCGAACAACTGCAGCGCTTTCAACTCCCAATCGACCCCGAGCAACGAACGCTAAAGCGGTATTTTAAAAAGTCCGGATTAGGTGTACCCATTGTTGCCTTCCGAATCAAATCTTCAGTGCATGAGGCCGATCCACTAGAACGTCATTTTCCTGAACAACTCCCGTTAGCCTCCACGCTCATTCTCCGATCGGTGGAATCTAACTCGTCACAATATGATTCTGAGCACGACTCTGAGGTAGCCGAACGGTTCGTCATCGAGCTGGTCAATCCTTTGCGAGTAAGTTCCATCTCGATTTCATCGCAACCTATTGCAATTGCCAAAGATCTGAGCGCACCTTTAGATTACCAATTGCGCAATCGACCGACCGATCCATTTCTGGGGTTTGTTGCACCCGGCATTGGTAGCCAGAATGATGGACTTCGTTGGGCAGAGCCCTACCAGGCTGGCAAGATTCCTATCGTCTTTGTTCATGGACTGATGTCCGATCCAACGACTTGGTTGGATATGCTGAACGAACTGAGGACGATACCTTGGTTCAATGATCGATATCAAGTTTGGGGCTTTAGTTACGCCACGGGCAGCCCATTTGTTACCTCGGCAATGAGATTGCGAGAACAATGTCAAGAAGCCATATCGCTAGTCGATCCCTATGGCGAAGATCCCGCTTTGCGAGAGATGGTTATGATTGGGCATAGCATGGGTGGCTTGCTCGCCAAGTTGCAGATAACAGATAGTCAGGATCGTCTCTGGAATTCCATCTCCAACATTCCTTTGCAAAAAATTCGTGCTAACCCGGAAGCGAAGCGGGAACTAGAAAAGCGACTTTTCTTTACTTCTCAGCCACATGTGAAACGAGTTATCTACATTGCAACGCCCCATCAAGGTGCATCCATAGCCTCGCGCGGGACAGGAAGATTCTTTTCTGCCTTTGTTCATCCGGACGAACAAGCTCAGACGCTTCATGACCGATTGGTACAGAATAATCCTAACGCGTTCTACGGAACGTTCCGAAAACGCATTCCAACCAGCATCGATCTGCTAGAACCTAGCGATAACACATTGCAGTCGATTTACGATTTGCCCGTTCCATACGATGTGCGTCAGCATTCGATCATTGGAACTGGCGATGGACCGTGGACGCTAGGATTGAACGATGGCGTGGTTCCCGTTTCGAGCGCAAGTCATCGGTGCGCCAACACGGAAACGCAAGTGACGGCTTCTCACACCAAGATTCTCAAACACGAAGCAACGATCGCCGAGGTTATCCGATTGCTTCACCTTCATCTTACGGAAGCAGAAAGCCAAAACTGACCATGATCCGGCTCGCATCTTGCTCGGAGTCATCACGGTTAGTACGTGATCCCCAAAGACCTTCAATACCGAAGAAGATATAGTCCTTGGGTTGATGAATCAGATTGACGGCCAAGTATTGGATGGTCTTGACGCTATTCACTGGTTGCAAAATGGAATTGTTCACGTCCTCTTGACTGTAGGTAACGTTGGTAAACCAACGTTTCGACCAGGAATGGTGCAATCCGGTATACCAAGCAATCGCTTCTAGTGGTGCGCCACGCTCCATCAATAGAGGAGCCAAGTCAGGTAAATCACGATAGCTACCGATGCCTGATCCCCATAGAATCCCACCATACATTCGATTCTTCTTGTTTAAGTCCACGAAACCGGTCGCGTTTAAACCTGACCCGGTAAACTCTAAAACGTCACGTCCATTCGGTTGATATCCGATGCGACGAACGACGGTAGCCAACTGCAATTGCATGAAATCTTCGGTAAAACGAATCCTCGCAATCGCGTCAGGCATGACTCTTCGCGGTTCACCAAAGTTCAGAAATTGCGGCTCTACGTTTACCGGTGAATCCTCGATGGCCATTGCGACGCTCCAACGATCATTCCATAACGTATCGCTCCAACGCACCTGTGCCTTGCGAAGACTCACACTGGCCACATCACCCGTTAAATCAAGCGTATTGGGCAAAGCAGCCCGATGGGCTAGCGTCGTCCACGTTTGCCCGAGGATGAGGTTCCTATACTCTCCATAAGCATGGCGAAGTCTCATCGTATTTCCGTCACCGAAGAAATCACCCTCGATAAAGACTCGCATCGGCTCCTCGCCATTGATCGCTTGACGCTGAGCATCGAGACTTAGTCGCGTTTGTCGAGCATGAAAACGTGAGTTAGTTCGCTGTACCTCACCAACGGGGATCGTGATCGGATCAAAGAAGTCGGTGGAATCAATGGCTCGGAAATCCCGAATAAGGTCGGTCTTTACGTAGCCTCCTACCTTAGCGCCCCATGCGCCGTTTTGAAACGAGAGGCCCTTCAGGAAGTCTTTAGGAAAGTCGTTGAAATTAAGTTGTCCGTGCTGGGCGCGGTCTGACTCCGAAAACGAATTGGGATCAACCAAGAAGCCCGAGTTTGAAGTTAAGCCACTGGAAAGAGTCAGTGATTCGTTCGAAACGTTAGGGGGCTCGCTCGCGGGTAGGTCGATCAGTGGTAGATCGCCAGCGGGCTCCTGACGGGCTTGAAACGCTGGGCAGGAGTTTGTGAATGCGATTAAAAAAAGGGCTACTCCCCCAAGTCGAATCCATCGTTTTGCAAACAGGCTGCCCATTAGAATCGTATTCCAGTACCTACGTTGCAAACAAACGCAGCCGCATCCTCACTCACTCCCCAGAAAAGCCGAGTTCCTATCTCCATGTTCGGAGTGATCAAGTAGTGCGCACCGGGACCAAGACAATGCTGACGGTAATTTTCTTCACGACCTCGACTCAGCAAGCAAAAGTATTCGAAGTGAATGTTGATGCGATCTTCTAAAAGCGGAACTTTAAGAACAACGGAGGGAGCCCATTCCGTAAAGTGATCTTCTTCCTCCGTCAACATGAACCATCGAAGTCCGGTATCGAACTCCCATTCGTTCTCTAAAGTCCAGCCCGCTGCGTATTCCACAGAGAGATCAGAGTCACTAGACGGACCACTTGTTGGCGTATATCCAGTTAGCATAAGAGCGCTCGCGGGAAGCCAAGCGTCCGCGTCGGTCAAATTAAACTTGGCACCATAGTTCAAAATTCCTTCTTCCAATCTTTCCGACCCCGCGGGAACTAACTGATGGAATTTTCCAATTTCGTACGTCCAGCCCAACCGCATCTCTAGATCTTCTGACACACCATAACGGACCAAAAGATCAGGAAACAAATGTCCCTCGTGCTCCGCTTTCTGATCCATAAAGCTATATGAGCCCTCGACAACCCAATCCTTGGTCTCGACAAGCCGTGGCGAGCGAGTGAATGAGTCTCGATCGGTCTCAATCGGACCTCGTTCGGTCTGGGCAAACAGGTTTTGCGTTGAAAGAATGCTTGGCCCAACGATTGCATTCAGCAGGAGTGATGAGCTAATGCAAACCAAGTTTCTCATCGAAATTCGGATGATCATTAATGTAGACCTCACGTTAATTGTCAACGGACCAAGAGTCAGGTGCTAACGATTTTCTACAGCATGCACCACGACCAAATCGCCATGTTAGCCCCGTTCCCAACCAATAACTCGCAACAGAACTTGTCGTAGAGTTCCCTAACTGCTCTGTATCTCGGAACATCCCACCCCCCATCAAATCGATATCGATACCGGGCAAGAAATCGACTACGCCAATACCAAACGTGATGCGATGCGGATTGGTCACAGCCATTAAGCCCTGCGAGTAACGTACTGCGGCTAGATCTCCCGGTTGTATTACGCCTCCAAGTGAAGTGCCAGGAGTCTGATCGATGGGATTCTCTGCCCAAACATAACCCGCTCGGAGCCGGTAGCGATTCAAAGAGAGTTGAGCCCCAGTCTGAACGACCCATTGGTTGTCGTAGATCGCTCTGTACAAATCCGCGTTGTCCCAAAGTTTGTAAACCAAATCCACTCCCAACAACAATCGGCCATCCAGCAATGAGGTGTTGGCAAAACCGAATCCGACATTCTCTGGCAAGTCCATGTTGACCCCCACTGAAGTTTGGCCAATCCCTGGATTGAGAATAAAAGCATTGTCAAAGCGGAATGACTGCGAGGTTTGATAATAGCCACCGACCGTTGTGGTATCGGTAAGCAGATAGTTGCTTCCAATCGTGCCTCGCAATGCATAATCAGGGGTCATTCCGCCAACTCCGACGAATGGGCCGTCGAAAAAGGCAATCCCCATCGAGAGACTGGTTCCCATCGACCATCGATCGGTCAACTCAACCCCGAGCGTCAAAGGCATATTGAAAATCGCCAAACCTGCATTCGTGCCACCACTTTCCGGTACGTGGCGAAAGTCTGCAAACGCTCCCGCTGTCGTAATGAAACCGATTCCAACAGTCGCAGGCAATCCCAACTCGCTTAGATCCTGTGATACTCCGATATTGCCAAGCGGCGTTCCCGGTGCCGTTGATCTAGCAGAAAACGGCTCGATGAGAGGATTCGGACCCACTACGGGGATGTTACTCGTTTGGGTGAGATTGTAGGTCGCTTCCGCCCAACCACCGCCAAAAGAGAATTGCGTCCCGCGAAACTGGGAAAGCGATGCTGGATTAGCATTCATGGCGCTAGTTAAATCTTGAGGCCTCGCAATGCTCACACCACCCATCCCGCCGGACGCTGGCATCAAAGTGTTTTGCAACTCAACACCAAAACTTTGCCCGTAGGAAACGGAGCTAGAGCCGGCTGCCACAAGGAAAAAGGCAAAAGAGCAATACTTGATGAGCCGCATCATTCTTCTCTCAATTCGTCAATCACATGATCGTGCTGGGATAGCGTTCTTAATGGTTTAGCGTCCATCGCATTCCAATTCCCTCGAGGCCTGTCTCTCGGATGTAAGAGAATCGAAACTTGAAGCGTTGTATCGATTATTCGGCTCACCAACCGAGGCTTAATCAACAATAAAAAGAACTAAAGCGAGAATGGTGTAAGGTTAAACCATTAGAAACTTCTGGACGGTAACTTGAGTGAAAGGGCATGTTGCTTGAATAGCAGGTTTGGCACTCTTGAATGACTTTGGCGCCATGAAACGGGCGGGAGTGCCCATTTTACGTTCGCTAAACATCCATTTTTGACTAAAGCAACACGCCCTCACGCGACGGGATCTCTTCATCGGACTTCACTTGTGAAAAGGTGGCGTATCCAGGTTTCGCAAACAATTGGGAGCCCGTGAAACGCTAGCAAAATTCAGTCTCTTAGATCGAACGAAATCGTCACGATTACACCGGAGATCGAGATAAGTCCGTTTCTTGATTGATACAAAATTCGGAGTTTATTTGCACCAACTTCATCAAGGCGTCACTAAAAACGCTCACTTGGGTTTATCGAGAATCTTGGCTAGATCCTCCTCGTTGCTGTTTTGCTCTTCGATTTGAATGGCGGCTTGGCGACGGGACTCGATGGCTGCTCGCAATGTGGAAGACTTCGTCGCAACAAAGATCGCGTCTCGGCTAAAGGTGTGATTGATCCGCACACCATTTTTCTCAACAACCCATTGCACCGGATGAATGCCATCAGCGTCAACTCGAAAGACATCCGTCGGCTCGCGCAGCCAATGCGGCAA
>JALOQS010000237.1 GCA_025459355.1 Pirellula sp. | reverse complement strand
GCGTGATATTCCGAGAGGGCTCCCGAGACGAATGGTTCTTCAAGCCATGTGGCTCGAACCTCTTGCAACATCTTCAATCGTGCTCGCGCCGCATCCAAGTTAGCATTCCAAACCGTACCAGCATCGACTAACAAGATACCATCTGGACCGAGACCTTCGCGGGCGGCCGCTAATTGATCGCAATCATCCTTCACGCTTCGTAATCCGAACGGCCCCCAACCAAACTTGGCGGCTCGAAAACCTTGGGCGGCGATGCTTTTTGCCTTATGTAACGTTTGATCAGCATTGTCACCAAATAGCACCGATGCGTACGGAGTTTTGGCAAAACAACTTTTGTAGCCGAGGAGTTTCCAAACGGGCTCGCAAAACGCTCGGCCGAGCAAGTCCCAAAGAGCGATATCGATACCTGAGAGGGTATGGTCCGCTTGTAGGAGATCCAAGCTGTTGGCTCGAACCAAGTCTCCGATGCGACGAATGTCACTGGCATCATCTATCGTCTGACCTAAGACGGACGCGATCACCGGCTTGCAAGCGCTGTGGGACATCGGGCAGACTAGGCTCGCGATGGAGACGAGCGGTGACGCTTCGCATTCGCCCCAGCCGACGTAATCACCGGCTGCCACGCGCACGAGCAATGCATCTTGGCTACCATCACCGATGTCTAACACCTCGGGCATCGACAGATAATAAAAGTCAACCGAATCAATTTTCATAGTGTTTGTTGTAAGGGGGAGGATTTTTGCGGGCTCGCCCTGCAATCACAAGCTCGCAGCGTGAGCAAGGGACACGTTTGTTGTAGGTTGGCCACTCTTGGCCGACTTGAGCTTTTATGGACGGGACTGGAGTCCCGTCCTACTGGTTATCATGGACGGGCAGGAGTGCCCATCATATGGTTGTGGATTAACAAGCAGTGGCGGATTGTTTATGTAAATCGCGAGGGAATAATGTCAATATGCAACATAACAAAAGTAAACCGGCTGCAAAGTAGGCGGCACCGGTCAGCGTTAACAATCGATCGATCCCAAGCGTTTCTTTCCACATGCCACCAAACAATGTTGCGAAGCCGGAAACTAGGCCACCACACAAATTAAGTATACCGACCGCAGTCGCTCGTGACTGAGTTGATACCACTTCAAACGCAGAGGGAAAGATGTTGCCCATGAGCAAGCCGCTGAAAAGACCAAAGGCGGATGCGGCCACTCGAAGCTGCCATAACGTCTCGCAATTTCCAATCGCATGCAGACATGGAGCACACAGCAGCAAACTCGCAAGCATCAGGTAATAACGTGAGGCACGCGTCCATCGCAACATCCGATCGGCTAACCATCCACCACATAGCAAACCAATCAACGTGCTGCCTTGTAGATAAACGGTGGCGTTGAAAGCCGCGTCGGCTTGATCGAGCTGAAATTTGCCCCCCAAAAACGTTGGCAACCAACCGTACAGCAACCATAAACCAAAAACAAAAACAGGAAAGACGATGCACAGCACCAGAAACGTCAATGTCGTCAATAGCGAGCCGAGGCTGCTGCTAATACCGACTGCTGTGTTCGAGGGATCTGTGTAGGGGGAATCCAATTGTGTCTTTGGCTGCTCCGATTTGAAAGTTCTTAGAAAAGCAAAGTAGGGGACCGCATAGATCAACCCAACCACACCGAGAGCATAGAACGCTGTTCTCCAAGCTCCCATGTCAGCCATCCAACCACCGAACCAACTGCCTGCAACGGTACCAGCGATCTGAGCAGTAGTCAGAATCGCGATGGTCGTTGATCGTAAGGCAGGTGCAAAAGCGCTGGCGGTCAGCGCTATGGCTGTTGGCATAAAGAGCGATTCCGAAATTCCCATCGCGGCGCGCAGCCATAGCAGTTCAACCCCCGAGCGTGACAATCCCGTAGCCACGGTGACTAGGCTCCAGATGACTAAGCTCATCACGACCAAGATTCGTTTTGAAACGCGATCACCGACGATACCAGCGACGGGACAACCGAGAGCATAGACCCAAAGAAAGCAAGCGCCCGTTAACCCCAGTTGCTGATCGGTCATCCCCAAATCTGTCTTGAGCGATGGGAACATGGCAAACACCGCTTGTCGATCGCAATAGTTCAAGAAGTAAGCGAACCACATGAACCCCAACAACAAGATCGCTTGGGTCGATACCGAGCGGTTGTTCGCATTTGATGTGTGCGAGGGGTCTGCGGGGCTTCCGGTCATACAGACATAACCTCGTCGATGCTGACTTGTTTCGCAATGACCGCAACGCAGTCACCTTGTTGGGTTAAACAAGGAACTCGGGCGGTGATCAAGTACCCTGAGCTGCGAGCGATGATGGGTTCCGGTGCTCGCTCTGTTCGCTCTAAGTGATGGATCGCTCCGACGAGATCTCCCTCGCGTACCATTTGGCCGAGGTCGACACAAATTTCGAAGATGCCGGATTCTGGTGCAAGTAAATAGTCTTCACGATTAAGAGCTTGAACGAGAATCGCCGGGGGCTTGCCTAGGCTTTGGCGGGTTTGTTCGATTCCATTGAGGAGACCTAGATGAACGAGTACATTGCGCAGCCCGGATTGAGCAATGCGATGCACCTGGGCAGAAACCCCTTCGCCACCTCCGAGTTCCGTAGTCACAACCACCTTGCCTTGATTCTCTGCTTCGACAGGCAGCAGTCCGGAGCCCGCGATATCGGCGTACAGAAAGGAGAAATCGGTATTCCAAGCCAACATTGCGGCCAGCATTTTTTTGCGTTGTTCTTTATCGGGGACGAGATGCATATGCGAACACGGTACGAAATCCATGCTGCGGCCCCCCGAGTGAATATCGATCACAACATCGCTGAGTGGAAACAGGACGGTAGTCAAATAGTGAGCGATCTGACTGGTGACCGATCCTTCTGGATGGCCTGGGAATGCGCGATTCAGATTCATACCATCGAGAGGGGATAGGCGAGTCGCAGCGCGAGCGGCTGGAAAGTTCAGCGACGGAATCAGAATGAGACGGCCATTGATCATGTCGGGGGTCAATTCGCGAGCCAGTTTTCGGGCAGCGATTTGACCTTGGTATTCATCACCATGATTACCACCCATAACGAGCACGGTTGGTCCCTCACCGTTTGCGATGACGGTCATAGGGATCATCACATTGGCCCAGCCACCTAGGTTGTGCGAATAGGGAGCCTGCAAGTAGCCGTGTTGTTTGCCATCGGCTTCGAGATTTAGAGAGGTGAAAATCATGTGAGGATGTGCGTTGTGATTGACGACGCGATCGTGATTACATCATCAAGAGTTTGAACAGATTGCGGTTGAGGGATAGCATAGCAGAATTTCACAGGTGGCTGTTGTGCAACAATCCCAACCCGAATGCGTCAGCGAGGGATTGCAATACCAGCCCGAAAGCGCAAGATGAGGGATGGCAATACAAGCCCGAAAGCGCGAGATGAGGGATGGCCCTGTTCTAACTCATGCCTAAACTGCGCGAACCGGTGATGCGTTCCTTCGGATGCGATTGGGGCCTAGGGGGATTGGCGTTCGGGTTGCTAATGCTTCGGGAACGTTAACTGGCTTGCTTACGCCTCTCGGGAGAGAGGCAATTACGGTAGAAGCCTCTTTCCAAGAGGCGTATTCCTAAGCGCAGCGAGGGATGGGCCCTTTTCTAAACCAGGTCAACTACATCATTCATATGCTCGTACGCCGAAATCTGGAGTATTATTGTTTTGAACATCCTCTCGCCAGTCCTTGAGTCGCTTCTCCCCCATGGTCCAAAACTTGCCACAGAGCTCAAAGTACTCTAGGACAGCTTCTTTACGGTCTTTTTCGAGGAGTTCCTTTGCCAAAATCATACTTGGACCAAACGACATCAATACTGGCGACCCCTTAATGCGAGCAGAGTCAAGCAAGTGTTGCTCGGCTTCTTCTAGACGGTCCTCACGTAAAGCGATCCTACCCAAAATTTGATGGGCTGCATGGATCGAATCGGCATTGCGATATTTCTCTAACAGTGTCTTGGCAATCTCAGTCGCCCGAGCGAGATTGCCAAGTTGTAACTCCTTTTTGGATAAATCTTTGAGCAATCGCGATTTACCCGCCCCTTCAGCCGAACTAGCAAGCGTTGCTTCCAATTGCTCCTTGGCTTTTTGCGCTGCTTCTTCATTTTTCGCTTTCGACAAAATGCTAGAACCAGCCAGTTTATACAATTGCGCTAATCGTTTCGAGATTTCTGGGTTCTGAGGTTCTAATGCCTCAGCTTGCTTGAGAAGCTCCTCCGCGATGTCTTTGTCTTGTAACAGAAAGTAGTTCGAAGCATTGAGCAATACTTTCGTGTTGTTTCCATGTTGCTTGATCATCTCCATCCAAAGGTTCTTGCCACTGACATAACCTTCAGGGTTGATACCAGCATAAAATTGAGCATAGGGAGAACCCGCAAGGTCGCTGGCTGGATAGTTCTCAATCAGCCATAGAACAAGTTTACTGTGAGGTTCACGCAATCGTGGATTGCGAATGCTTTTGCCAAAGTAGTAGCCCATCAGAATCAAGCGAGATTCGATATCGTCAGGATCTGAATCGATTTTGGCTTGCAATGCTTCCGCTTTTTCCTCGTTTAACCAGGACCCTTGCGAAGCAATCCTCCGCTGGTCAGTCTTCGAAATCGGCATCTCCTTTAGAGTTGCTGCTAATTCGGGTGTCTTCTTTAACGACTCGTCATTTGGCTTGCGAGTGACTTTGGCCACGATCTTGTCTCCTCGCTTGAGGACAAAGCCGTCTTGGTTCAATTGGAAATCGTTTCCCTCTTTAGCCAAGGACAGTGTATATTCGCCCGATGGCAGCCGCTTCACTTCCGAGCCGGTCACGGTATCCACGATCAGGTTTTTCAAATACATTCCTTTCTCGGGATCGCGACCTTGGGAGATCACCACCTTGACGGTATCGTCGACCGATTCGATGACCAAGGTTCCCTTGTCGGTCTCCAAGTAAATGACTCCGGCCAATACAAATCCCAGAAATGCAGCAGTGGCTGTTAAGATGGCTGGCCATCGGCTACGCACTCTCTTGCCACTTGAGACTACTACCGACGGAGTATACGTTTCGCTTTGCAAAACAAATCCCTTTTGTGCGAACGGTCGCAACGCCGCTGCTGCTTCCTGCACAGATTGGAATCGATCTGCCGGAGACTTCGCAAGCATCCGATCGATGATGTCGGACAGCTCGTTGGGGACATCGTCGCGACGCGTTCGGATCGATTGTGGTTGAGCGTTCGCAAGCTGACTGAGTCGTTCGCTGACACTACCTGAAGAGAATGGAGCCTTACCTGCAAGTAGATAGTAAAGCGTGGCCCCCAAACTGTAGATATCGCTACGAACGTCCACGCGATTCATATTTGATGCTTGCTCAGGAGACATAAAGTCTGGGGTACCCATAATGGCACCCGTGGTCGTAAGGCTTAAATCGCTTGGTTGTTCTTGAGCACCTGAGTCAGAAAAATCCACATCGGACAATGATGCGAGTCCAAAGTCGAGAATCTTGACGGTCCCGCACGAAACCATCAAGTTATGTGGTTTGATGTCTCGATGAACGATGCCTTGGTCATGGGCATATTGAAGACCAGCCGCGGCCTGGCAGATATAGTCACAAGCTTCCGCGATACTGAGATTGGACTGGCGTTCCTTAATCAAAGTCGCGAGATCATGACCTTCAACATATTCCATCACAAGGAAATGCATGCCGTCGAACTGGTCCGAGTCATATGCGGTTACAATGTTGGGATGAATCAATCGTGCAGCCGTCCTCACCTCGCGTTGAAAGCGTTCAGCGATCAATGGTGTCCTCACGAATTTGCGATGTATGACCTTGACCGCAACGGTACGTCCCATGCCGCGATGCTCGGCCAGGAATACATCTCCCATCCCACCTCGGGCAATCCGATTGAGAACCCGATATCGAGGATGGTTTACCAGTATCGCTTCGAGGGAATAACTCTCTTCGAGAGAGGAATCCCCATCTTGTTCTGATTGCTGTAGCAATCCTACGAAGGTATCGTCGGCCGAAAGTGTCAATAAGGTTTCGCAGCAGGGAGT
>JALOQS010000040.1 GCA_025459355.1 Pirellula sp. | reverse complement strand
GCCCAGATCATATACTTCGTCGAGGGTCCGACAGCTTGTTGGCACATGGACAAAGCGACCGCACCAATTCTTTGCAGACCGTAGGGCGTAGGAGGGAGTTCCTCGGGTGGACTCGAACTGTTCGGAAACAGCTTATCCCAAACGACACCAATTACGGTCACGATGCTGAGTGACCCTAAACAAAAAACGAATAGAGTGAACGGGTCGGACAAAGTTAATCCGTACAACACCGAAATGGGATTGAACAAAGGAGCTGTCAGCCCGAATGCGAGAATTGTCCCGCCCGAGATTCCGCTCTTTCGCATCTGTTGCATGACCGGAATGACCCCCAAAGAGCAGACCGGAAGCAACATTCCCAGAAGCCATGCATAGGGGATTTGCTTCCATGTATGCCCGCCAAATAGCTTCAATGTATTAGCGCGACCAAGTATTCGTTCCAGTACGGCTGCAATAAGCCAACCGACAACGACCGTCGGCGCCGCAGCGAGCAAAGCTTGTATGACCCGAACGAGCGGTCCCCAAATAAGAATGTCCATGACTAATTACTTCCTGGATCTGCGGCAGCGGATTTCAAAGTCTCTTCTTCTTGACGCTTAGCATCTTCAGCCTCTCGTTGCACGCGTGCTTTTTCTTCCGCGAGCCGTTCTTTCTCTTGGGTCGCGAGCTCCGCAAGCCGGATTAAACCGGTTTGCAATCGCTCATTCTTCACCATCTCGTCGATCTTCTGACCAGCCTGCACTGACTTTTTATACTCCAACGCAAGAGGAAATGCCCAAGCGTCAATCGTATCAAAATCGGATTTTTTGACATCGCTATCGGCGAGTAGTTCAGGGAGCCAGTCAACCAAGTCTGTCAATTCTTGTTCAATACTCTCAGCTTGAGTGGTTGTTCCGTTAGGGTCGCTCGTGATCTGCTGCAAGCGGTCCGTTGCGACCAGAAACGTCTGGGGCCAATGCGGCGGAAAGTGAGACTCTTCGTCGTGCTCATCATGTTCCGCATGACATCCTGCGAAGAAAAGGAACCAACATGCGAACACAAGGCATTTATGTCCGAAGATTAATCGCAGAGCCGAGTTGTATTGTGTACTTACGATAGACATTTGATCGTCCCCCCTGATCGATGCTTGAAGATAGCGTTCGTTACAGATGCGGCACCGTTACTGAGTTGATAACCGACTCGATGGCTGTGTCAACTGTTCCCCCGAGCCCAGAAAGTCTGACAGACAAAACCGGATAAGCAACGTGCTGAACATCTTCTGGTATTGTAAACTCTCTTCCTTTTAACATGGCCATGGCTTGTGAGACTCTTTGCCATTGCAACAAACCGCGAGGGCTGAGCCCCAAGGTGAACGCATGATTCTTCCGAGTTGCTTCGGCTAAATTCACCAAATACTCGCGAACAGGTTGCTCTACTGCGATCCTTGCAACACTTTCTTGTAGCGATTGCAATTCACCAGCCTCTAAGACTCGCTGAGCTTCTTGCTCGACCAGACTGCTACTGCTCCGCTCCAGTAACTGCAGCTCGCTATCTCGATCGGGATACCCAATGCGAAGCTTCATGGCGAATCGATCGAGTTGAGCTTCTGGCAGCGGATAAGCGCCAACACTCTCCACTGGATTTTGCGTAGCTAGTACCAGGAAGGTCGAACTGAGCATTCTCGCCTCACCGTCAATAGTGACTTGCCGTTCCGCCATCGCTTCGAAAAGAGCACTCTGCGTACGTGGCGTGGCTCTGTTGATTTCATCGGCCAGCAAAACATCGCCGAACACTGGGCCAGGACGAAACTCAAACTCTCGCGACTTTTGATTCAGAATGTTAAAGCCGGTTACGTCGCTAGGTAGCAAGTCCGGTGTACATTGGACTCGCGTGTAACGTCCGCCGATCGCGTAGGCTAAAGCCTTGGCAAGCGTTGTTTTTCCCAGTCCAGGCAAGTCATCGAAAAGAACGTGCCCCCGAGCCAATACGCAGGCGAGCAAATTCTCGACCACGTCCGCTTTGCCCAAAAGAACCCGATTTAGCTGGCCACGTAAACCGGTGATGAGACGCTGTATATCCGCAAGTGACAGATGACTTGCGGTGGATGAATTAGATGACATTAGGATTCCCCAGCGTCACTTTCGAGGAAAGAGAAGATTTTTTGCGTTTACGAAACACGGATTCTAACCGAACAAGATCCGTGAATCCTTGTACGACAACCGACCAAAACATCTTAGTCAAATGCTGGTCGAATATTGGTTGGAGATGAGACCGTTTTTTCGGGGCGTAAGCTAAATGCTGAACAGCTGCGAGAAAACCAGATCGGTCCTCTTTGTTGAGCGTGGGAAGATATTGGAATTGATCCTCTAGCCAACTGCTGAGCGTGACGCCTTTTGGG
Organism: Pirellula sp.; assembly: GCA_025459355.1. Taxonomy (GTDB): domain Bacteria; phylum Planctomycetota; class Planctomycetia; order Pirellulales; family Pirellulaceae; genus JBKCUI01. The sequence goes on along the minus strand of JALOQS010000040.1, from coordinate 50,891 downwards.
AATCGGACCCCTCCTAGCCAATCGCGAAATCGTAACAGCCGTAGTACAACTCTGACTCGGGTCTCGCTAGGGAGCCAAACCGTCAAGATAGCCAATGTGGATGCAACCGCATTGGCTAATCTAAGTCTCATCATGACCATGGCTACGATCAGCAGCAATCCCATAGCGTAACGAAGCGGATGGGAAAGCACTGAGTCTCTTGTTGCCCATGCAGCTTCCATGCACCACTGGTACCACGACCGATGTTCGCGTGGCTGGCTGTAAGTTCCGCTGGGTTCTACCGGAATCCAAGCGCCATGAACGTAAACTTCGACCCAAGTGTGAAGATCTTCTGACAACACTTCTGCCATTCCTGCGGAGCGATCCCACCGGTCGGTGCCGCAATAGAAGCCTGTCACGAGTCGGCATGGAATTTGCCAATCGCGCAAAAGCATAATAGCCGCTGATGCGATATGATAATCGGTTCCACGCTTCTTTGTTAACACGTGTGTGATGGTCTCCGACACGTCATCGGATAGCTCCAACTCGGGATCGACCACGCATTTTTCTCTAAACGAGCTGACGATGGCTTCGACTCGTTGCCAATCCGTCCAATTCTCTTGAATCGATTCCGGGATGTCATTTAGCCATGACTTCCTCAGTGCAGTGAGCGACTTAAGCGAATCGGACTTAAGTGAATCGGGCACTTGCAAATAACTGGCAAGAAAAGCGAAGTGTCCATTCCCTTCGACTTGCAGACGGCTTTCGTCGTAGGACAGTTGACTCAAAGTCTCGTTTGCATCCCTCAGCACATGCAAACTGGGGGTGTGATACAAAAGATGCAGGACAGTCAACTGAGGAATATACTCACGGCTCGGCATACAGAGCTGGCCATCAGGAGTTAACGAATAAAAGTCGGCTTGATCGATTTTGTCGACATGGACATGAGTCGTGAGTGCCGGGGTAGGAATGCGGATCGATTTGTACTGAATAATTTTGATCGTCGCACGCTCTCGCACAGGCCAAACAATATCTGGTACATAATTCGCTGTTGACGCCCAGGGTTTGCCCGCAAGATTGGTTATCTGGAACTGGGACGCCTGTTTCTTCAAATCAACATCCGACTGTGACCACTCCAGCCCGTCAAAACGGTCGTAGGTTTCTAAGCGTAGATGCAAGGGGAGCGTTCCGATCACATGAAGGATCGCATTGGATTTCTTGTCACCGGGCCGAGCTTGGCTAGATTGTTGATTCGGTGTTCTGAGCGTACTAAATTCCCGACTCTTCTGTTTCGATTCGGTGATTTTTTCATGCGTATGCTTCGCTTGCTGTTCGAGTGACACGGCCCGAGATACTTCCTTGTTCGGTTTTTTTGCTTCGCCGTACCTCTCCGTTGCCAGGTCATAAAGAGACGGGAGCTGTGACTCAAGAAAGACTTCGCTTTCAATCGGTCCGAATGTGAACGCTTGGTCTTTTGCCGCCACCATCATGTCGCCGTCTCCGACACCTTGACGGGCAGCTTGGTCGTTCCCCCCTTTTCCGCCGGATGTCGGCATGAATCCATCTAACGATATGATCCCCCGACCACTATTGATCGCGATCACGCCAACGATGGCTGTTAAACCAATTAATGCACCGATGATGCCCAGTCGAATCCTGACTAGAGGAACACTCTTGTGTGCAACGAACCCTTTTGCAACCGATTTCCAATACTGGGAAAGCAACCACCACGAAGCTAACAGCCCGAATGGGATAACCACGAGAACCATGCCGTTTCGATCGGATGTTGCCACTCCAAACAACATCATAAAACAACTTAGCAAAAAGGAAGTCCATTCATGCCTTGGGGTAACAGCAACGGCTGCTTGCCACACGGCCGCGTGTTGCAACATGCCGAGCCACACTAGCTCAGTCGCTTCGCCTCGCCCCCCGAAGATGCTTCTGATTACGAAATTCCGGATCCATGGTGCTAGGATAATCAATAAGCCAGCCAGAAAGAGCAATCTTTGCTTCGCGATCGAGTTGTTGTGGCCAGTCCCTGCGTCATACAACTTACGTCCAATCCCATAGTGGACGAGGAACGATCCTGAGATCAAGATTGCGTATTCCGAGATCGATGCAATGGGTATGGTCTCAGCTTGATATCGCAACAGGAATATCGCAAACGAACCGAGGCAGGCCAATAGCCATGTCCCCCATGCTTTTTGGTAGATCTGTTTTCCGCTTCGATTGCCCTTAGAAACATCGCCGTGGGATAATGGGCTCTTGCGTGGTAGGCTTTTCGACTTGGTCTCACTCATGATCAGTTCGTTCGGCTCATGATGTGAGAGGATACGCCCATCTGTTGGCTATATCGTTTCCATTGAGACGAAAGCTCGTCAGAGAGCATACTGCCGCCAGCAATACGAATCATCGATTTGTCAAACGGAGTCTGCTCTCCGCTTTTTGAATCCCCATCGTCCGTCAAAACGATCCAAGAAATTGAGTCTGACTTGTTAGACAACTGTCTTTCGAATCGGGTCGCGGTCGTAAGTCCGATTGTAAGACCACCCTTTTGAGCTGTCGGGAAAAAGATCTCTTCGCTGGTCGATTCTGGAGTCCAGCTTGCCAAGCGATCCATCCAAGTCTGCTTGCCTTGTTTTCCTGGCTGCAAGACTCGCCAATTCCCATCGATGTTGACCCGAACAGCCCAAGAATGATTGACAAAATGGTTGCTTATCGAGGCCAAGGCACGGACCAAATCATCAGCAATTGATCGCGATGACAGCGCCGCAGCTGGATCGAGCCATAGGGAAACCTGTTGTCGTGCGCGAGACTGTCGCTCGAATACAACCAATTGATCACGTCGTGCCGTTTGAGCCCAGTGGACTTGTCTGAGAGAATCACCGGGTCGATACGGACGAACCCCCATCCAATCCCCTTCGTCCCCAATTTGGTTGCTCGTCGATCCGATCCCGCTATTGGGCGTCCCTTGGCTTTCAGGAACATCGACGAGCCGTGTCGTATGAGGCCAAACGATAAGAGGTGTTTCGACGACCAAATCTCGATAACACGTCCACACCCCGAACGGAAATGCAGTCGCGAGCTTGACCGTTCTCGTCGGATAAATTCCCCTGGTTCCAGGTATGCATTCCCACTCGAACTGACTGCGGGCCAGCCCAGGAACCATGCTCAAACTAATGGGTTGATCTGGATCCGACGGCAGCGACGCAATCTGATGGTCTGCTTCGACATAAAGCCCGAACGCAGGCCATGGCCAACGATTTTCCAGCGTGAGAGTTGTTTTGACGGCTTCCAGTTCTTCACATCGGCCTTGAACCCAGCTCAACGAACCGCGAATCCCCGTCATCGCAATCCAGGGCCACACGCTGCCGATGATCCCCACAGCTAGAATCGCAGCCGTTCCGAGAAACGCTTGGGTGGAAACGTAAACTCCCAGTAATAATGATGCCAACAACGCCAGAACGACCCAGCCAATGGGCTTCTTCAACCAGTAAACGTATTTGTTCGCCCACGGACAAAAGTCAAAGTTCATTGCTCCGTGGATATCTTTGACTGCTTTTCGCACGTTAAAACCGGAAAAATCCTTCCATCGTGACAGTTGTATTAGTGTGGGCACTTTTACGGGAAAACGCAGTATGGTGAATCCCGGTCGTTCTAGCCACTGCCCACCAGTGGAGAATTGCGTCAATCGGCCCCGCTCTAGCCCGAATTTTACGCAATTGTTATTTGTAACGTTCACAGATTTGCTTAGAAGATCGCCAGGACTTATACTGTTGCGTGTCGGCGACTTAAGTTCGACTATTCGTTTTTCCGTGGAGGTACACCGTGCAAAGCGTCCAAAAACAGGGACATAAGTCTGGAAGCAAGCGATGGCAGCATCGGCAACAATGCCTGCATCCAACGTTTGTTGCGCGTGGAGCCTTTACACTGGTCGAATTGCTAGTGGTCATCTCAATCATTGGAGTCCTGGTTAGCTTGCTGTTGCCTGCCGTTCAAGCGGCTCGTGAAGCAGCCAGAATGACACAGTGTAAAAACAACCTAAAGCAAATCGCTCTCGCAACGGACCTCTTTCATTCCGCCCAGAACTACTATCCTCCCGCCAGATACCAGCCACGACCGGGGGATGATGCCGCCTATGCGTGCGGTGGCGAAGAGACGACTTGGTTGGTGCGGATCATGCCTTACCTCGAAGCCACAAATCTGGAGCAGCGTTGGGACTACTCGGTCGCTTACTCAGATCATGATGACTTCACTCGTGCGACGACATTACCGGTCTACTGTTGTCCGGCACGACGTGCGGTCGGGGACGCAGTCGGGGTTGGTACAATTGTTAGCGGAGCAACCATTTGGCTTACGCTACCGTGTGGTTGTCGCGTGCCGTTGGTAGGCGGTGGTGATCTAAGTCTATCGGGAGCTGTGGGAGACTATGGCGGAAACCATGGTGATATATCGCCCGGTAGCGCAGGTCTGCCCACCGACTTTAACTATGGTGGTAACGGTAATGGAATCATCATTTCCGTTCGCGCTAGATGCCGAGATGGTGTACCGCGATCGCCGCAAGATCGAATCCGCATGGCGAGCGTTACTGACGGCTTGAGCAACACCATTCTCTCAGGAGAGATGCACGTGCCCGTCGGACGGCTAGGTGTGTCTCCGTTCGATGCCTTTATCTTCAATGGGGATCACGTTTTTAATACAGGCCGATTGGGTGGACCAACCATGCCGATAAGCAAGAACTTGAAAGGTGAAGGGGATGATTTGGTTCGCTGGGGAAGCTGGCACCATGGACGCTGCAACTTTGCGTTCGCCGACGGAAGCGTGCGAACGTTGAGCGTACACCTCGATACAGAAACGCTCGGATTCATGTCTAACCGTTCCGATGGGAATGTGGTTAGAGAGTCGGAGTAGAGCCGCTGTCGCTCACTTTGCGACTTATGTTTTGATTTGTTGGGTAGTCTTTTCTACCAAGCTTTAACCCTATTTTATGGCCATGATGCAAATCGCCCTCAAAGCTCCCTCGCAAACAAAGCCCACGTTTCTGTTCTTGATGTGCGTGCTCTTTGTTGTTTCCGTCGTCGGTTGCAATCGAGGGCCAAAAATCGTAGTGGCCGAGGGGACCGTTCAATTCGAAGATGGCTCACCAGTCGTCGTTGGAACAGTTGAAACAAAATCGCTTCAATACGAGGGAGTTCAAGCAACGGGAAAAATCGAACGCGACGGTTCCTTTAAGTTAACCACGTTTGTCGATGGTGATGGGGCCGCAGTCGGAGAGCACCAATGCGTCATCGTGCAGTTTGTCATGACCGAAGGACTAACGGGTCATCAGCCTAGCACTCAAGGTGTGATTAACCCCAAGCACCGCAATTACTCCACCTCGGGTTTGCGATTCACAGTTCCGGATGAAGGCACGAAATCGATCAAGCTTGTTGTGACCGGAGTGCCTAAGCTGCCTGGAGAACGACGCCACACAGAACACGAGGGTAGTGAAGAAGACGCCAAAGAGGAAAAGAAGTAATCGCTAAATCCAGCGATTGAGTCGTTGCGATGCACAGCTTCTTTTGCGCCACGCGATGCATACCGAGCGCATTCTGATTCTGGAATCTCTTTCTATGGCAACGATGTATTTTTAGAGGCGTTTTCAGAGGCGTTTTTTCGCCCTGAGTGCCAAACGCGGAATCCACGACAGCCACCATGGTGCTTGTTTATGCAAAAGGGAAAGTACAAAGCACTTAGCAAGTCGAATGGGAAACTGCTTCAAGTGCCATGCGAACACCATCGCATCTTTCCAGCCCCCTGCTGTTGTTTTATCCCATAGAAGCTCGCCAAGCTCTTCGTTTCGATGCTCCAATTGATAATGTTTGTAGGGCAGCAGCCGTTTTGCCGAAACGCCACCGCATTCAAACTTGTCGAGCAACTCCGTCGCATAACGAGTGCTCGTGACTCCTCGATATCGCGCCCAACTAAACTCGTTTCCTGGCATCTCATAGATGATAACCGATGGCTCGCCCAAGACCGTTACCATACCGGAATGGATCGTTTCCGCGATAACAAAACCGCTCGGATAGGTTGTCTTTACTGATGAAAATGGTGTTTCGCTGCACGCTCCAGGGAAAACTTGCAGCCAGTTCGAGCGTTTGATGACCACGGAATAGGATGCGGTAAAGTCCGCCGGTGGGCCTTCGAAAGCCTCGCTAAGACTGATGCCTCTTCTGGTGGTCGATGATCGCAACTTCTTTTCGCAATGGACGGTAACACCTCCCAATGACTCGTGGGGTTTGGGACGCAGACCACGGGGTAAATAACCGACATTCAAGGCGATTAGGTCTGGTTTGGCTTCTGATTGAATCTCATAAAGGATTCGTGAGACAGCCCCGCTTGTCAGGACATCATCATCACCGATCAAAAGTACATACTGCCCGGTTGCTAGTTCGGATGCCGTCTTCGTGATGTTTCCGATAATGCCGATATTGGAATCATTGCGGAAGGTTTTCAAGCACGCGAACTGCGATTGGTACTTTTCCAACACTTCTGCCGTGTGGTCCGTCGAAGCATTATCCGAGACTACACATTCAACACGGTCGGCCAATTCCTGAACCTGCGGCAGAACCGATGCCAAACAAAGGTCGAGTAGATCGGCCCGACAATAGGTTGGAATGCCGATCGTCAACAAATAGTTACGAGATAGATTCGCCTTTTCTTGCATCAAGGTAGCATGGGTCTCTAGATGTGTTCTGATTCGATCTGCAATTGAGTCACCGAGCCAATAAGCCGCCTATCCAAAAACTGTGACCCAAGTACACTGAGAGTGCGGGTCAGGAGTATTGATCGGAAGCTTGTGGTGCGTTGACGAATGGTCCGCTGGCTTTGGTATTTTAGGGGATGATTGTCTGGTATGGGGCTGCCACGAGCTGCGATTCACTTATTGATTCACGAAGCTGCTACTTCGCCGTGGCGTGGTCGTATTGGAACATTAGGTCGCCAACACGTCTACGCGACCTTGGACGAGATCAAAGCTTTAGCGAAGAACCTACCGGCCGCCACTCACGCTGCCTATCAAGACGCTGCCTATCAAGACGCTGCCTATCAAGGTGGCGCATCTCAAGGCGGCGTCTTTCACGATATCGTTCCGAAACTGCATCGCGACCCCGTTCTGAGAGACGCCGGTTATTTGTCGGATGATTCCCTCTTTGAATTTTTAGGCTTCGAACAATCGGTTCGCATGGATCGATCCGACTACGAAGGAGCCGAAGAGAGATTGGACCTTAACTCTGCCGAGACTCCGCTCCACCTCAGAGACTCCTTTGATCTTATTCTGGATAGTGGAACGATTGAGCATATTTTCGAAATTGGCCGAGCCATGCAGCACTGTTTACAGATGGCAAAGGTTGGCGGTCGAATCATCCATTTGACTCCGACATCGAACGCCGTTAATCACGGGTTTTATAGTGTTTCTCCAGCTCTATTCGCAGACTTTTATCGAGCCAATGGATGTGAGATCGAGAAGCTTTGGCTTTGTCGAATGAAGGGGGATTTCGTACGAGGTGCGTGGGATGTGTATGATTGTCTCAGCACGAATCGTAATTGGCTGCCACTCGGAAGACTCGATGGTGCTTTGTGGTTGACTTATGCCGTAATCAGAAAAGTGACTTCAGTGCCTCCTCAAACGCCGCAGCAATCTTTTTACGTCGACACATGGCAATCCAGTACAGACGATTCCAAAGTTTCTGAAAACGAATCAATTCCAGAAAAACAAGGACAGGCTTTCGGGAAAGCGGAGAGAATCTTGCTCGCGACCAAGAAGTGGAAAACAATCCACCGAGTTGCCAATCGCGGCATCATCGCATGGCGTGCATGGGTAAACTCTAAGCGGGAGAGAAACCAAGGCAGAGTTCCCTATCGTTATGTTGGCCGATTTTAGACGGATCGAACAGAAATGTCGGTTTGTGTCGGCATGCTTAAAGAGGCGACTTGCCTAGCAAACCACGAATGTAGTTTGCGAAGTGGACCATCTTATTCGGGGGATTAGGCGCGATGATGAGCGGACCTTTCTCTGGAGATGTAAGCACACCGTGGCTCCCCTTAACCAGATTGGCATCGAGAGGAATCACATCCATTTTGTATCTAAACCCAAGCTTCTTTTGAAGCAGTCTAGCCATGGCTCGAGTTTTCGAAGTCATAAACAACTCGACCGGATCGTATCCAGGTTTGCGATGAATATCCACCGTTCTCGCAAAATCGGGAGCATAACGATCGTCCAGCCAGTAGTAGTAACAGAACCAAGCGTCCGGTTTAGCCAAAGCAATCAGGTCACCTGATCGCGAGTGCGCCAAGCCGATGTCCTCAGGCGCAACAACTTGTTCTATTCCTTCAGAGGATTCTAGCAACGCGCGCACTCGGGGGATGTTTTCTTTGGCTCGAACATAAACATGTGCCACTTGGTGGTCCGCCACAGCAAAGGCCTGAGAATCGCCTGGCATAAGCATCTCACCAAAAGGACCGTCTCTCACGTCGAGCAGATCGGCGTTTCGCAAGATTCGATTGATGTAAACGGGGCGATGCACTGGTACCAAACCATATTCCGAGACCACGATGGGGGTGGTTCCGACATCTCCACATGCATCGATTATTCGCTTGGCACATTGATCGACTTCGGCGACTCGCTTTGGATCGGGAGTGGTAAAGCGTTGAAAGTCGTAGTCGAGATGAGGCAGATAAACCAGAGTCAGCTGAGGCTTGTTCTTGCGAACAACTACGGAAGCAGCTTTGGAAATCCATCCGCTGCATGGCAAACCGGCATTAGGCCCCCAAAAAGTGAAGAAGGGGAACGGTCCAAGTTCATTGGTTAGGTTGCAATCTGTTTTGTCCAAGATGTCGAACACCTTGGAGCCGTCGCAGCCGTAGTGTGGTTTGGGAGTAACACTCCAGCGAACGCCGGAATGTTGATTGAACCACCAAAAGAGTTTGGCTGTCTCGATCCCATCGTAAAGCAATTTTGGGCAATCGATCAAGTTTCTGGATTGCTGCCAAAACCGTACTTCAGAGGTCTCTCTGTAGTACCAGCCATTCGCAACAATACCGTGTGACGATGGTAACTCACCCGTCAGCAATGTCGCTTGCGAAGTACACGTAACAGCGGGGACCGGAGGCGACCACGGAACAGATGTTCCTATGGCCGCAATGTTAGGGGCATACTTTAAAAGCTCAGGTGTAAGCCCTACGACGTTGATGACGCAGACTGATTTCATTCAGCCGATTTCGCCTCGGAGGTAGATGCAAGCTTCTTTTGAGCAGGTTTCGGCACGTCGTCGGAGTAGTAATCTCGTCCGACCATTGATCCGCCATAATAGCCACCATACTGGTATGTGGCTCCATAGCCATACCCACCATATCCAGATTTGCCGTAACCTTTAGCGCCGTACGAGTTGTTGTAAGCGTCATATCGGTAACCGCCGTAGCCGTAGCCGTTCGCACCAACACCAACTCCGTTGACCACCACTCCAATCATGTTTGCATTCATAGCATGAAGCATTTGCGAAGCTCGGATGGCGATTGGTTTCAAATTTCTTCGAAGCCGTACGGTGAGTATAACACCGTCAGCGATAGGAGCGACGGTGGCTGGATCGCTGACGACCAAAACGGGCGGAGTATCAAGAATGACGTAGTCAAACTTAGTGCGAAGCTCGCTAATGATCGCTTGGAACCGTTCACTCGACAGCAATTCGGCCGGGTTAGCCGGTCTTCGCCCGCAGGAAAGAACAAACAGATTCTCGACGCTTGAGGGTTGGACAGCTTCGTCTAGCTTTGATTTATCAGAGATGACTTGAACCAATCCGACATCGGAGCCCACACCAAAAATCTTTGAAACCCGAGGTCGTCTTAAGTCGCAATCGACCAAGCAAACCTTGCGGCCCGACTGGGCGATCGAAACGGCAACATTAGCGGCTATCGTCGATTTCCCGTCCCCAGGGATGGGGCTGGTGACTTGTATAACCTTCAGGTTCCCCTGTTGATTGTTGAAGAACAAAGCGGTGCGAATACCTCGAAATGCTTCGCTGACCGACGATTTTGATTTGTGGACCGTAACAACGGAGCTGTCAATTTTGATATCCACTCGCTTGTTGTTTGCGAGACTCGTTAGAGGCAAGTGGCCGATGATTGGCATGCCGAGATCGGAAGCGATTTCGTCTGGTCCACGATACGACCGGTCGGCGAGTTCCAACAGATAAGCTAGTCCACAAAATGCGGCAAAGCCTAGAAACCCACCAATACCCAGATAGCGGATCAGTTGAGGGCCAACAAAAACACCGAGAGATGATTGTTCAAGCACTCGGATCGTTTTCTGGTTGTAATCTGTGGCCGCCACTAACTTGTTGACCGCAGCACTAATTTCTTCGCTCGTTTTACCGAGAGCTTCCAAGCTAGCTTGGCTTTGGAGAAAGCTGGCAATCGATCGCGAGTTTTCTTGAACGCGAGGTCGAATGGTTTCAACCTCTTCTGTGTACTTCATCTTTTCGCGATTCAATCGAGCCAATTCTTCATTCAGCGCTATGACGCTCGTTTTAAGCTGCATCTCCACACTGGGCAGAGCGTCGGCTGCTTGCTCTCCCATCATCTTGTTAAAGCTTTCCTCCAGAGTCACCAAGTCTTTCCTGCGAGAATCCAACTCTTCTTCGAGCAGTTTCAGTTTTTGGCGGATGTTCTTAACGGTCGGGTGCTCTTCTCCCAAGTTTTCCAATTCGAGCTTTAACGATCGACGAATGGGCGCGACCTCGGTGTTCTCAAACGCCAGGATAGCACTACGCGACATTCGCACTTCTTCAAAACCAAGCTTGGAATTAGCAGACTCGGCTAGTCGATCCATCGTTTCGGTCGAACTCGATGCGATCAATCTTAGAATGGACTCCACTGGACGACCGTTGGCTTGCGCCTCCTTCACTTGCTCAAGGAGCGACCCGAGACCGCTGGCTTTGGACTCAACCTGAATGATCGACGTTTGCAATGCAAGGAGTTTAGCGGCGAGCGGATCTTGTGGCTTACCCTCGACCCAAAGAAGGTCTTTGTTGCGTTTCAGCAGCTCGGTGTCCCGGATGGAGTCTTCTTTTTCCCGTTCGTATTGGTCATTGTATTTTCGAAGTGCGTTGATAGCATCCGTGGACGATGACTCCAATTTTTCGGAGACGTATTCTTGATAACCACGCACGACCGCTTCAAGAGCTTTTCCGGATAGCTCGGCGTCATCGGATGTTACACTGACTTGGACCACATTGGTGTCTTGGTCTTTGCTCGCTAGTTTCGTGTCTAGCACCTTTTCTTTTTTAAGCCATTCGATTATTTCTTGGTTCGATCGGCCGGCTAGTTTTGGATGATTGTTGAGACTCCCTTGTCTGATCGCTTGGTCCAGCACCTTTGAGCTTCGGATCACGATGAGTTCGTCAGAAATCCCTTTTTGAGCCATGTACATTCCCCCTGCATCGAGAGGGAGTTGTCTCATGCCGGGCGCTTCGACGTTTATCAGCGCGTAAGCTTGGTACTGAGGGGGCTGCTGATTGTAAATCAAATAACCTACGGTTAATCCGATCGCGCCTCCGAGAATTGGCAACCATTTCCATCTCCAAAGCAGCTTAACAATGTCGGGACCTTGTGGTTGTTGCAAGCTCTGAACTTGCTGCTGCGGGTCGTTTGTGTTCTGAGTAGGTTCCATTTCCATTACAATCAAAAACGTACTGATTCCGTCAAAATTCCAAACGGCAGGCATCCACAAAGAAGTAGAAAGACTTCTTGCGGGCGGGGTTGTGCCCAACCTCCGCGTTTCAGGCCGAACCGTTTAGACTCTATAGTTTAAGCGAACGTTCCCATCAATCTAGGGAAACGCCCGTTAAGGTTTGTCAATTAGAGGGACAAAGCCCTAAAAGTTTGAGCTGTGCCGGATTCGCAAGTCGATCCGATTGTTCCCGTTGTGCTTGCTGATCCGAATGGTTCAGTTATTCAACTATCGAGTGGCCGCTGACCGGTAAAACTGCCGACCACCAGCAAATCATTAATGATCACGGAGATCGCGTCCCGACTCTATCGCACGATCTTTAGTGGCGGAAATGTCGCTGGCCCGTGAAAATCATCGGGATTCGATGTTCGTTGCAAGCCGCAATGACTTCAGGATCCTTTTTAGAGCCTCCTGGTTGAATGATTGCGATAATGCCCGCTTGAGCAGCTCGCTGGATGGAATCGGGAAAGGGAAAGAACGCATCTGACGCGAGAATACTTCCGTGCGAACGGTCTCCCGCTTTCTCAATCGCGATTTCCACGCTATCCACACGACTCATCTGCCCAGCTCCCACGCCCACCAAAGCCGCGTCGCGTGCCAGCACAATTGCGTTACTCTTGACATGCCGCACCATTTCCCAACCAAATGCGATGTCATCCCACAACTCATCAGCCACTGCGACCTCGGTTACGGTTGTCCAATTCAAGTTGGTTGGCGGCTGGTTATCGGCAACTTGAACGAGCGCACCACCGCTTATTAGCTTGAAATTCCTTTCGATCGCTTGTGGGCCATAATCGCCCGTCGCCATCAGCCGAACATTCTCTCGCCACTTTGGTTTGGTCTTTAGTATCTCCAATGCCCCGGCGGTAAAAGCAGGCGCGACGATGGCCTCTAGAAATAAACCAGGCTCGCTAAGTACCTCTGCCGTCTCTTCATCAACGGTTCCATTGAACCCCAGAATCCCGCCAAAAGCACTTAACGGATCACCCGCCAAGGCTTTGCGACAGGCAAACGAAGGCTTGTGTGCAGACGCAGCACCGCAGGGATTATTGTGCTTGATCACAACACAAGATGGCTTGGTAAAGCATCGCACCATGCTAAATGCCGCATCAAGATCAAGTAGATTGTTGAACGACAACTCTTTGCCATTCAGTTGCTCTGCGTCAACGAGTGTCCCCGGTTGTTTACCAGGCAATCGATACAAAGCTGCTAGCTGATGAGGGTTTTCGCCATATCGAAGTGTCGTGACTAGTTGCATCGGAATGGTCATGCTGGCGGGAAAGGCGGCGGCATCCTCAAGTCGCGTCGCTGATTCGAGCTGCTGTGACATATATTGAGCGATACTGCTGTCGTAACGCGCGGTCTCTGCAAAGCACTCTGCCGCCAATTGTCTTCGCAACGAAAAATTTGTTCCCGCCATAGAAGACACTTGGTCAATAATTCGGTCGTATTGACTAGGACTCGTCGCAACGGCAACAAATGCATGATTCTTTGCCGCAGCACGGATCAAGCTCGGCCCTCCAATATCAATCTGTTCGATCGCTTCTGCAGCCGTCACCCCTTCCTTGGCAATCGTGGCTTCAAAGGGGTAAAGATTGACCACGACCAGATCGAAAGCCGCAATCGCATGAGTTTCCATGGCTTCTCGATCCGCAGAAACCGTTCGACGAGCCAAGATCCCGCCAAAAATCTTGGGATGGAGCGTCTTGACTCTGCCATCCATCACCTCTGGGAAACCTGTGTAGTCCGCCACGTCTTTAGCAACGAGCCCTAAATCGCTCAAATACTTTCTGGTGCCACCCGTGCTGTACAACTCAACGCCGGCGGCCACGAGGGCCCGTGCAAAGGTCTCTAGACCCGTCTTATCACTGACGCTTATGATAGCCCGTTTTATGGAGCAGAGATCAGGAACTTCGTACGTCGTATTCGAATGAGCCACAGTAAGTTTCGATTTTTTGGGAACGAGAAGTAAGCCGATCCAGAGTCGGCCGCTTGAACTTACGCCCAATCGTCTCAAAACCCTTAGGAATCGCAACCCTTGATCGATTCTTCCGCCAGCAAGTTTTCGATTTGGTCGTTGAGCAAATCGAGCTCATGAATCACCCGGTCATAACGCTCAATCAAATCGTTGAGCGTCGCCAATTCTTCTTCATCTAGAGCGATATTAGGCAATTCCGGCTCGAATACCGCGAGCTCTCGTTGTATTTGCTCAGCGATTTCCAAGCTATTCGTCATTGAATCATGGTTCGAGTCGGTTGCATTTCTGCCGCCAAAATCATCGGAAAGGGCAGATTGATCCCAACTGCCTGTTTGACCATGTTCTGTGTCCATGCTCCCCCCACGTCAAAAGCTGGCGATAGGAATCGATTTGTCCGGTTATGCCAAAAGATTCGGTGGACGTCTTGGCTTCAATCTCGGCAAAATAGGAATGAATTCAGACGAAAGATCGGGAACGTAGGGTTAGGTAATCTGGGCAAAAGAATCGGATTGAATGTTGCCTGGCCAAGGAGTCCGAGCAAGAGCATGCGCGATCGAGATATAGACTGATCCCGCCCCGTTAGGGCCCGCTGGTCAGTCGGCAAATCTTCGCCGACAAGGTCGAGGCCACTCAGCAGAAAGTCTATTGCGTATTTGATTTTAATCTGTCAGTCTTACGCATGGCGTAGAGTCCCTTGGCAACACGCTTGCCCAACCTCCAGAACCAAGCTACATGTTAACTCTCTCTTATCGCACATTCGAGTTGCAAAAAAAAATTGCGTTGGCGATAAGTCGTGGAAAAGCGGCTTCATCGCATTCGGTAATCATTGCGATTCAGGGATATGGTGCGGTCGGTTTAGGCGAAGCGGCCGAGTTCGATATCCCGAGCCATTCCGAGTCACTGCCGAAGCTATTGGCCGATATCGAAACAGCATCCGTTGCGATCGAGACGTGTGATCCGTTCGACCGACACGGAATCGAAGAATCATTGATCGAATCGGGCATCGGCTCATCCGTTATGAACGCAATCGATATGGCGCTCTTTGATTGGGCAGGCCATTCGTTAAAGATTCCCGTTTGGAAATTGCTAGGAATCAAGCCTCGCCCGAGAAGCCCCATTTCCGTTACGATCGGTCTTAACACGCCGCAGGGGGCAGTCGATAGACTAAAGGCTTGGCTGGAACTCGGAACCATCCGCGGTATCAAGATCAAAATGGGCTCACCCTCGGGCATCCACTCAGACCAAGTCATGTTTGATGCCATTCGTGAGATCGCCCCAGCACACGCCTACATCGGAGTTGATGCCAATGGAGGTTGGAATCTCGAACAAGCGATCGAGATGTCCGAGTGGCTCCGAGCGAGAGGTGTTGTTCACATCGAACAACCACTCGCGCCTGAGAACGTAGCGAGCTTCCCCGAGTTATTCGATCGCACTCAGCTACCGATCTTCTTGGATGAAAGTTGTTGCAATTCAGAACAGATTGCTCAACATGGGAGGCATTGCCATGGCGTGAATATCAAGCTCACGAAATGTGGCGGGCTATCCGAAGCGCTAAGAATGTTGGCGGTCGCCAGATCAATGAATCTTCAAACGATGCTTGGATGTTATGGCAACACGGCTCTCGGTAATGCAGCCGCCCATCAGCTCGCATCGTTAGTCGACTTTATCGATCTCGATAGCCATTTGAATCTCACCAATGATCCGACCAGCGGGTTGGAGTTTGACGACGGTTATCTGTTGAATAGTGATAAGCCTGGATTGGGAGTGGATTATGTTGAGTCATAGCTTTTATAATCCGGACGATAAACTAGCCGTGTTGATGCACGGCGGGATGAGATCCGAAAATGGAAAGACGGGATTGTCGTTATTGCGTTACGCGGGTCATCGCGTGGTGGTCGTTATCGATCGACAGGAAGCAGGCCAGTCGGCTGAAGAGGTGACTAGAATTCCTCTTCCTCACCATGTTCCAGTGGTCGCATCGATGAAGGATGCGATTGCCTATGGAGCCGAAACGCTTGCCATTGGTATCGCGCCTGGTGGGGGACGGTTGCCAGAGGATTGGTTTGTCGAACTCGAAGCAGCCGTTGCAGCCGGACTTAACATCATGAACGGCTTGCACATGCCTCTCGCGAATCACGATCGGCTAAAGCCTTTGTTGCGAGCGGGTCAATGGGTCTGGGACATCAGGAAAGAGCCTGAGGGTTTAAGTGTTGGAAACGGCTCAGCCCGGCTTTTGCCATGCCGTCGCGTGTTGTTTGTGGGTACAGACATGTCGATTGGCAAGATGACAGCCGCGATCGAATTCCATCGCGCAGCGCTCAGTGCTGGCTGGAAATCAAAATTCATGGCGACTGGTCAAACCGGCATTATGCTGGAGGGAGATGGTATCCCGCTCGATGCCGTCCGTATTGATTATGCGACAGGGGCTGTTCAACAAACCCTTATGGAATGCGCGACGGGGATGGATGTCGTTTGGATCGAGGGGCAAGGTTCGTTTTTGAATCCAGCTTCCACAGCGACGCTGCCGTTGATAAGAGGTTCCCAGCCCACTAGTATGGTGCTCGTTCACTCCTGCTCGAGGACCACGATTAAAGGAACACCGTGGGCCAAGATTCCGGCGTTGACGGAAGTCGTGCAGATGTACGAATGCGTAGCCCGAGCGGGCGGGGTCTTCTTCCCTGCAAAAGTTGATTGTATTGCACTGAACACGTTCGGCATGACGGATGAAGAAGCACGTTTTGAAATCCGGAAAACAGAAAAGGAAACAGGCCTTCCCACGTCAGATGTCGTTCGATACGGTGCAAACGAACTGCTAAAAACTGTCGAAGGAATGGCTAGTAAAAACCAATAGAACTGAGACAATAGACGAATGCTTCGAAAGTTTTTAAGATCCAAGATACATCGCGCGACCGTCACGCAAGCTGATTTGCACTACGAGGGCTCGCTGACACTTCCTCCTGATTTGCTTCTGGCGGCGGGGATTGCTCCGTTTGAATCGGTGCATGTTTGGAATGTTACCCGCGGCACTCGACTGGAAACCTATGCCATTTTAGGGGAAGAGGGTTCGAGCGACGTCTGTATAAATGGCGCGGCTGCTCACCTCGTCCGGCCCGGCGACATTATTATCATCGCGACCTTTGGCTTTCTCACGGAAACGACACCGGAAATGCGAGTTCCTGAGCCCAAGGTTGTGTTTGTAGATGATAAGAATCGCATCACTTACACTGGACGCGAGATTGCCGGCCCGAAGCGTCGCAGCGCACCAGAAACGACAGATTGCTGTTAGCGGATGGCTGCTGGTATTGCCGAGGCAGATCTGTCGGCGAGCGAATCAGGCAACTCAAACCAAATTTCTATACCTATGCTGAACCGGATTCTCGAACCAGAGGTTATGGATGATCGACACGAAGCAGTCGCTTACAACGACATGGATCACCGTGAGGTCAACGAACGCTTTGCATCGGACCTGATTGCTATCCGCCAACTAGGAACGGATTGGTTGGACATCGGCACAGGAACAGCATTGATTCCCATAGAGCTTTGTAAACGAACGGATTCCTCCGTTCGAATCATGGCCTCTGATGCTTCGTATTGGATGCTGGAAATCGCTAGGTACAACATTGAAATCCATCAGTGCATCGCGAGAGTACAGTTACATCAGGGGGATGCGAAGAAAATGGTTTTCGAGAAAAACTTCTTTGATACCGTTTTCTCCAACTCATTGGTTCATCATTTGCCCGAGCACGATCAGTTCTTCCGAGAGTCCATTCGCGTTCTTCGTCCGAACGGGGTATTGTTCATGCGAGATTTGTTCAGACCTGAAACCGAAAAGCAACTGGATGAATTGGTAAAGCTTTATGGTGGAGAGGACGAGTGTGGTCGGGATTTGTTTCGTCAAAGCTTGCTCGCCGCGTTAACGGTGGACGAGGTCAAAGAAATCGTTAAGCCTTTGGGGATTCCTGCCGAGTGCGTCACAGCAACCAGCGATCGGCATTGGACCCTATCGGCCCGTGCGGATGGGGGCAAATCATTTTTTGTCCCGGCTGCACTTGAGCAAATCGGCGATACCACACTCTAGCGTTGTCGATTGCGAGCTCACCTGCAACAATTGATCTTTACGTGGACGTTCCTTGGTGGGCAGGGAGCGACTCCGTTGGCGATACATTATCCCGTCATCTATTTCACTATTTTTGTGCAATCATGGAACAACAGTACCTAGACTTAATGAAACGAGTGATGCTCGAGGGAGATCAAAAAACCGATCGAACCGGCACGGGGACTCGTAGCTTGTTCGGTGCACAGATTCGTTTTGATTTGAGTGCGGGGTTTCCGCTTTTGACAACGAAGAAGCTTCATCTACGAAGCATTGCGTACGAGTTGCTTTGGTTCTTGCGCGGTGACACGAACATTTCTTATTTGAAAGACAATCGCGTCTCCATCTGGGATGAGTGGGCAGACGAACAAGGTGATTTGGGACCGGTCTATGGAAAACAATGGCGTTCGTGGGAGTGTCCAGATGGACGCGTCGTAGACCAAATCACTCAGGTGCAGCATCAGATTATGCACACACCCGATTCGAGACGACTAATCGTGAGCGCCTGGAACGTCGCGGATATTCAAGATATGGCGTTACCGCCGTGCTATGCATTGCTTACCATCATGATGGCGGGATCGACTGGTCTAAAACCTGGTGAGTTTGTACACACCTTTGGCGATGTTCATCTTTACAACAACCATATTCAACAAGCGACAGAACAGTTATCAAGAACTCCGAAAACTGCGCCAACGCTTGTCTTGCGAAATTACAGACCCAGCATCTTAGACTACGAGTTCGAGGACTTGGAATTGCTAGGTTACGATCCGCATCCACACATTCCTGCTCCCGTCGCAGTTTAGCAACGAACAAGGTTCAAGTCTGAGACAAAAGACCGACCAAACGCAAACGACTGCGAATCGCAAACGATCCGACCAATGCAATGTATCGGCGAGGATGGATCGGCAAGAAATTCTCAATTGTTCGCGCGATTGAGACGGCTTACTACGAACGTCCGGTGACTAGGCTTGTTAATGCTTTATAGACAGCATTCACCGAGTCGCTGATAACTTGAGAGGTACCCCATTTGCCACCCCAAGATGGCATCAATAGCGCGGCCAGGACAACGACCGCGATGATGGTTGAGATAAGGGTAAAGTCGGACGAATTGCCAGCCGACGTCATTTGTGATTTCTGGCGAGCGACTTTCTTTACCTTGGGGGCAATCAATTCCGAGATCTGTTCGAATTCGACCTCGACTCCTTCGCCTTCGTGGGGCCATTTCTGTTTGGCTTGCACCGCCCACAGCATCCCTTGGTAATACAGTCGGAACTCTTTTCCGATTTTTATCTTTCTGGCTAAGCTCAGCGGTAGTCTTGCCGTGAACGAATCGCGACTGACCTCAACGACTTCAATCAGGTGTCGACGTATGCCAAGTTTGATCCATCCCCAAGCATCAGGGCGGCCAACTTTGCACTTGAACGCGGGTGCGGAGGTAAGCATAGCTCGGTCTGTTTACAAAAAAGGATTGCGAAAAGAGTAGACGTAGATAACTGTTGGTTGGACTTTAGGAATTAGTGAAAGAATAGATCGGAAATTCTCCGAGAACGGTGCTTTAAGGCGTAAAGATTTTCGGGTCAGGGAAGCTTTGCAGGTTTTTCCTTCTTTGAGGATTCAGGAGCCGATAACGACTGAATCGGTAGATCTATTTGTTGCGCTTCTATCGGTCGATCCTCGGACACAGTTGGTAGTGTTTAACCTGACCGCAGCCATAGCGAGATGTTCCGAGTGATTCGCCTTTCAAAGCTTAGCCGCATCGCAGCGTTTATCCTGTGCTTTTCCGTTTCCATCTTTTGGACGCTCGACTACCGAGCCCATGGGCAAGTTCCTGGAGTGTGCACCGCGCCCGACGGAGGGGCCTGGAACTTTGGTGCAGGTGAAGTTCAATTCAGCAACCCGGTCTATTCGGAACCAATCCCAGTGGCTCCGGAAAAAAACGTACAGAACAACGATATCAATCAACTCAAGAGATGGCTTGATCGAGATCCTGCACTTACTGAAAGTGTCCCAACACGGATCAATCGATACGCAGCAGATGGCAATTCGTCATTACCCAAAAACCTGGTCCACCAGACCGTTTCGGCTCCCAACCCGTACGCAATGCAATCGCCTCACAGTGCTTCGTTTCCCCGAATGCATTCTACCGGTCACACAAAGGTAGTTTCCTTTCAAGGAGGCCAGGGGCCGGCGACGTCTGCGGGTGATGATGATCTTCTGGGAGGAGATTTGGGGGGAGCAGGCGGAAACCTTCAGAACGGGTTGGGAGGAAATGCAGATCCGCTGGGGGGCATGGGACCGGACGCCGCGCGGGAAGCAGAGCGACAAAAAACTAATATTCCAGCCCAATCTCAAACCCCACCCGGAGTTGATCCTCACTGGGAAGTCTATGCCAACGATCGATATCCCTCGGCCATGAAATGCGCCAAGTGTCATCAAAAGATCTATGACGAATGGCGTGTGAGCAGCCATGCATACTCCGCTGTCTCGCCGATGTTCAATCGATTCGAGCAAAAGGTGCAGGAGCTTGTTAATGGTACCGTAGGAACGTTCTGCATGCGATGCCACGCGCCGCTCGCCACGCAATCTAACTACCCTCGGGACGCATCGTTGTTGGATGCACCCGTTGTTTTCCGCGAGGGAATCACTTGCATCGTTTGCCACCGCGTTGTGGAACGTTACGGCCGAGTTAACGGTGAGAGACGAATTGAGCCTGGTTCTGAGTATGATCCCGTCGTTGGAAACTTTGGGGGAGACGGAGTCGAAAAGGCAATTGCCGACAAGGATAACTTCAAAATCAAGATCGATCCACACGACAAACGTCCCCTTCAAGCGATGCACCAGGGGGCTATTAAGTTCGAACAATTGAGCGACAGTTCCTTCTGCGCTGGATGTCATCAGGTCGTTGTGCAACCAGGTATAGGTTTGGAGATTGTTTATCAGCAGTATAGGCAAGGACCAGCATGCAAGAAGGGGATCTCATGTCAGGATTGCCACATGGGAGCAGTGCCTGGCAAGCCGTTAGGTTATGAGTATGGCGCCGCTGCGGAAGTAAACCAAAAGACAGTTCGCACCGACCGAAAACACTCCAACCATATCTTCTGGGGACCGGCGGTACCGTTAGCCCATCCGGGCATATTTCCGCACAACGAGAAAGCTTTGCGATGGCACCCGCGCGATTGGCTGCAATTCGATCATCGCCAGGGCTGGGGCACCGAGCAATTTGAACGTGCTCTCGCTCAAGGTTTGATTAGAGCAACGTTTCCGCCCGCATGGCAATCAGCTCAAGAAAGACGCGATGCGCGAAAGGTTGTGGAGGAAAATCAGAAGCTTGTTGCGATGAAGCGAGGTACAGCCATCCAAGTACTAGAAAATGGGTCGCGAATTGATGGGCCATTTTTTGCAACCGCACCCGTCGCGGGTCAAGATCTCAAGGTGTCCTATATCGTTAGCAATACCAGCGAAGGCCACAATATGCCTAGCGGTTCATTGGGAGCACAACCACAACTGTGGCTCAACGTCGTCTTGGTCGGTCCCAATGGCGAGCATTTATGGGAATCTGGTCATTTGGACAGCAATGGTGACATGTGTGACCTCCATTCGCTTGATGTCAGAGCGGGCAAGGTGCAGAGAGATGCTCAACTCGTTAACTTTCAAACTAAGTTCTTGATTACCAACGTCAAAGGTACCGAGCGGGAGATGTATCTGCCCGTTAACTTGGACATTGACCCGCTACCATTTTTCAGACCGGGCGCAGTCCCCTATACCGTGCTCAATCACCCACCCTTTATTCGAATGGAGGCACATAGCATCCCGCCCATGGATTCACGCACGGCTCGTTATACGATCCCAGCGAGTTTGTTAAAGCAAAAAGGTCGATATCGTTTGTCGGTACGTTTAAGAAGTCGCGTTGAGCCGCCATACTTTCTGCTGTTCTGCGAGGGTACGCCTGAAATGCTTACGACGCTTAACGAGTCGATTCTGGATGCCCATCCGTATTCTACAGAATTCGTGGTGCGATAAATGATACGGCATTCATCGATGCTCTACTGCAATGCGACTCTAAGCGGGTTGGTCATCTGTCTAGCTGGCCAACCATTCCTTTGGGGGAACGATCGTCCTGGAGAAACCAATCGAACGGAACAAACATCCACACAAGGTGCTATGACTGTAGTGAGACCTTCTGTTGGACCAGAGTATCAGTATCATCCCATCGTTAGTCCCGCTTCCCAACCTATTCAACATGCAACCGGACCAGCGCGATCGGATGTTGAATATACGTTCCCGCCCTACGAAAAATCCTACTCCCTGCCACCGATTCCTAATCGCCGGCGAAGAAGCTTGCAGGAATCGCAACGTTCAAACCGAACCACACAGGGAGTCATTCATCGCATGGGTTTGACGCCAGTCAGTTCAGCGGGCTTTCAGCAAACAGATAAATCGGCAGAGACTCAAGCCTCGCCCTATGATGACGTTTTTTTAATTCCGCCCCCGAAAGCGAATAACTCTGGATCGTCTACCGCTCCAGATCCATCTGCGAATCAATCCGCCCCTGATGAGCTTTTGCTGAATGACGACGACGATTTGTTGACGGCTCCATCGAAACCCGATTCAAAACCACAATCATCACCCAGCGACAAAAATCCAAGTCGAAATCCGGCAGAGATCGAGGACCTTAGCGGACGTGATCTAGACTTGCTAAATGGAAATCGCCCTGGTGTTACTCCCTATCAACCTCCGAGCTTAAAATCCCAATCGGAGCGCGTTGTTCCCTTGCCAGTTGTACCAGCGCCGGCCGACTTCCCAGGTTACCTACCCCCGAATCCAGACGGGGATACGCTTCCTGGACCTCGTAGAACATTTGATCTTCCTAAACAAGAAGTGGTTGTTCCTCAGCAAGTTGTCCCTCAGCAAGTTGTACCGAGTGACGACTCGTCCATTGCGATGCCGTGGCACAATGAGGGCGTTCATCAAGGGAACGGTATGCAACCGTTGTTCGAATCCCAAACTGGCGCTGCAACTCCGTATCACGTAGCCGGATATAGACAGGAGTATCGAGACCATACAGAACAATACAAGAAGCGTCCTCCATTGACGACATTGCCAGAGCGGCTAAAGAGCAGGCACTATCAATTTCGCATCCACTCTTATATGCCATCGTCCACTTCGCCCGTTCCTTTGATGAGCGATTCCGCTTGCCAAGTTGAACTGCAAGAATCCGATTTTGCTCCCAATCCGCAGGTGCCAAAACCTCTGAATCCTGCCACAGAAATCGAGACCTATTACGGCAAATCGATGGTTGAAACCCAGCGGCCATGGGTGGAGTGGTGGAGGCCATTTTATACCGGTGGCATGTATGAACCTGGAATTCCAGTCTTTAGCGATGTCAATCTTCTGACTCCGTCGTTTTTGGTTTATGGTGACTATCGTACTGCTGTTGGCATTCACCGTTTTGGAGGCAAACCGTCCCGTCAGTGGGCGCATCGTCTCAATTTGGATATGGATCTGCGACTCACGGGAACAGAACGATTCCATATGTTTACAGGGCCAATGGATGACAATGGCAGATTCACCAGGCTCGATTTTAGCGACAGCGATAATGTCGAGTTTGAAGAGGAACTGGACTTCCGACCCGATACAGCCTTCTTCGAAGGAGACTTAGGTGCAATAACTGGTAGTTGGTTAGGCACTGATGCACCATTCGATCTTCCTTTTACCATGGGTATAATTCCACTGCTGTACCAGAACGGTATCTGGATGGAGGATGCGATTGCTGGCTTTGCTGTCGGCTCACCATGGAGGCACTCGCGCCCCTTTAATTGGGACAATTTTGAGACGACGTTTTTCGTTGGCTTTGCCGACGTGAATAGCCCGGCATTTCAAGACCAGAATGCTGCGAAAGTTTTTGGAACAGCTTGGTTTATCGAGGCATACGGTGGATACATTGAAGCCGATTATGCTTATCTCGATGAGAGACAGGATTTGGGACGTTCCTATCACAACGCGGCTATCGCATTCACGCGACGATATTTTGGCCGCATCTCCAACTCCGTTCGTTTGATTGGAAATGCCGGCCAGCGTGGATCAAGAATCGATCGTACAGCCGACGGGGCTTTACTGTTGTTCGAAAACAGTCTGATCACGTCGCAGCCTAGTAACTTTGTTCCCTATTTTAACGCATTCTTAGGTAATGGCAGACCGCAAAGCGTGGCGAGAGCGGGTGGCTCGGGCGAGATCCTGAGGAACACTGGGATCAACTTCGAGTCCGATGGCTTGACCGCTTACCCGACTTTGAATGCCACAGGGGCGAATGCGTATGGTGCGGCTCTTGGATTTAATCTATTGTCAGCCGACTTCAGACAGCAGTTTGTCGCGGAATTCGCCGCACTTGATCGATACGGCAATCCCGCCTTGAGCGGTCTGGCAGGCCCTCAGTATGCCATCGGAGCCAGATATCAAAAAGCACTGAACAATTGGACCTTGATTCGATTTGACGCCATAAATGGTTGGCTAGACAATGCATCCAATATTTACGGAATGCGAAGTGAATTTCGCTGGAAGTTCTAATGACACCCGTCTAAGTTGAATGCATGAGTCAACAAGTACACGAATGCTCCAAGAAAATCATTGCCAACATTGAACAAGCGATTGTTGGTAAGAGAAAGCAACTAATCCTGTCGCTTGTATCCTGGTTCTCCGGAGGTCACATCCTTTTGGAAGATGTGCCGGGTGTTGCCAAGACAATGCTGGCCAGAGCTTTAGCTGCCAGTGTCGGATGTACGTTTAAACGGGTTCAATGTACACCTGACCTTCTCCCCAGCGACATAACCGGTGCGTCGATTTACAATCAAAAGTCGGGTGAGTTTGAATTTCGCCAGGGACCGCTGTTTACCAATATCCTTCTTGCGGACGAAATCAATCGAACCACTCCTAGAGCGCAATCATCGCTTCTAGAAGCGATGGCAGAAGCGAGCGCCAGCATCGATGGCACGACCTATCGACTTCCCAATCCGTTTTTGGTTATCGCTACCCAGAATCCGGTTGACCATGAAGGAACGTTTCCTCTTCCCGAAGCCCAACTCGATCGATTCTTTATGAAATTTACTTTGGGTTATCCATCCATGGAGGAGGAGCTACGCATGCTCCAGTTGTTGGAACAGGAGCACCCCATCAACACATTGCGACCGGTTGCAACAACCGAGGAGATTATCGCGGCTCAAAAACAAGTTCGAAATGTCTACGTCGATGCTAAGGTTCGACAGTATTTGCTCCAAATCGTTCACGAGACTCGCTCGCACACCGATCTCGCTTTGGGGGGAGGCCCACGAGCTACGATTGCTTTGTTCAGAGCATCGCAAGCCATGGCTGCTATCCGAGGCCGTAACTACGTGCAGCCCGATGATGTTAAGAAAATCATTGCACCCGTCATGGCTCATAGACTCATTCTCCGACCTGAAGCTCGCTTACGCAAAATCACTTGCGATTCTGTCTTGGATGAAATCGTTGCCGAGATTGCTATTCCTACGGTTGACGAACCACGTAAGTAGTTTGTCCGTATAGATCAGGTGTGTTATGCAGTGTATCCCTTTATTCGAGGATGGCCCCTTGGTGGGCCGAATCGCCATGGGATGTTGGCCTATCGCAGGCATAACGTCTTTGGGTGTCAATGAGCAAAGTTCCCTCGCCACAATTCACAAGGCGATCGATGAAGGTATAAACCTGTTTGATACGGCGTATTCCTACGGATTCAACGGAGAAAGCGATCATCTGCTCCAAAGTGTTCTATCCGAGAGGAGAGAAAAAGTGTTTCTCGCCCACAAAGTAGGCCAACACTGGAACGCACAAAAAGAACGTGTTGTGGATGCGAGGCCCGCCACAATGCTCAATCATACGAAAGAGTGTTTAAAGCGTTTGGGCGTAGAATGTGTGGATCTCATGTACTTGCACGCACCTGACCCAGCGGTCCCCCTCGCGGAGTCTGCCGGCGCACTCAACGATATAGTAACCCAAGGCTGGGCTCGTTGCATCGGTGTTTGCAACGTTAGTCTCGAACAGGCGATGGAGATGAGTCGCCACTGCAAGCTAGCCGTGATTCAAATTCCGTTTAACATGCTACAACAAGAACAGCATCGTGCGTTGAGACGTTTTGCAAACGAACATCAAATTCTTATCGCATGCTATTGGATCTACATGAAAGGGCTTTTGGCTGGCAAACTGCGGCGCAACCATCGTTTTTCGCCCAATGATAAACGGTTAACCTACGAGATCTTTCAAGGAAAGTCGTGGGATCGTGCTCAGGATTTAATCGATCGACTGGACGAGTTGTCTGCGACCAAAGAGTGCTCTATATCACAACTCGTCATCGCTTGGTCTCTTCAGCAGCCGAATGTCGATATTGCGATCATCGGCGCAAAAACGCCAGAACAAATCGCCGAATCGGCACGAGCAAGTTCAGTGAGTCTAACACACGACGAACTGAGTATCATCGATGGATACATCTCCGAGGCGATGAGATGAAGAAATTCGACGTAGCGATTCTGGGGTCGGGCTTTGCGAGCAGCCTATGCGCCGCGATCCTTGCCAAGAACGGTCGATCGGTCGTGATCATCGATCGCGGAAAACACCCAAGATTCGCGATAGGCGAGTCTACAACACCTGCGGCAGACTTCCTGTTACATCATCTAGCGGATCATTATGGGCTTTCGGAGCTCATCCCACTCACGCGATATGGCAGTTGGCACAGTCATTACCCGCACGTTCGTTGTGGCTGCAAACGGGGCTTCAGCTATGTTTGGCACGGCAATGGAACGGAGTACTTGGCCACATCCGATCACTGCAATGAATTGATGGTAACCGCGAATGCATCGCGCGAAGTAGCTGATACGCAGTGGTATCGTCCCGACGTCGATGTATTCTTTTTGCAAGTTGCGAAATCCTATGGAGTTTCCGTTATCGAAGAAGCGACCATGGATGAGATCGACGCTGATGAGAGCGGCAATCATCGATTGTATTGTGTGGTTCGCGGCGAGCGGCAAGTGATTCATTGTCCTTTTGTGATCGACGGAAGCGGCCCCCAGAGTCGACTGATGAAGAAGTATGGGGGAGCCGATTTGACATCTCATCTTTTCACCAACACGAGCGCGATTTATGGCCACTTCGTTGGCGGACAAGTGACCGAAGAGTGGTTGAGCAATAGAAACGCCAACATCAAAGATTTCCCGTACCCCTTCGATCAAGCGGCAGTGCACCATTTGTTCCATGACGGCTGGTTATGGCAGATCGGTTTTGATGGTGATTTAACCAGCATCGGATTTGTAACGAACAATGCGCACCATCACGCAAATGGACAGCAACAACGAGTTGACGGAAGCTCGGAATATCATTCACAGGACTATGTTCGCCAAGAATGGGAAAACAGATTGGATCGATATCCCGTATTGAGGAGTCTTTATGGAGATTGCCGATGTGCGGAGTTTCCAGGACGTCTATTCTCGTTACCGCGAATTCAAAGACTCCATGAAAAGGCGGCTGGCGAAAACTGGGCCGCATTAAGTTTCACCATAGGATTTGTCGATCCGTTGCATAGTACAGGGATTGCGCATACGCTGAGCACGGTAGAGAGAATTTGCGAAATCTTGCTTAGTCCCGATGTTAAAGATCAAAAAGAGAAACTGCAGACCTATTCTTCGAACGTTGTATCCGAGTTTTTGCATATCGATCAAATTATTTCGACCTGTTATTCTTCGTTGCACGATTTCGAACTCTTCTCGGCAGCAACCATGGTTTACTTTGCTGCAGCCATCGCCTTAGAACGTCATCGAGGTTTAAATCTCGAGACCGGATTCTTGCTCGCGCGCGACAAGGAATTTTGTTTCCTTGTTGAAAAGATTCATCGCGAAGCACGGTTACTCGCATCGCGACCATCGCAGCCCAAGAGATCGGAGATTGCCAATTTGATCCAAGAAATTCAGACTAGCTTGAAACCCTACAACAATGTCGGACTTTTTACCCCCGCTGTAAGAAACATGATTTTGCATACGACGGCGGCAAAGTAGCGTGGCTAGTGGGGTTTGTTTCCGCTCGTGCGGTCGGTCCGGGCGATAGACTACTCGCAGCGCACGCTTCGTAATGGTAAAATTCCCAGTGTGACTTCGGTCAGAATTGTTCCGATAGTTCTCTCCTCATCAAAACCTCAGAACCTCGACTCATGAATCACCAATACGTAGAACGATTAGTCAATTTGCTCGATCCATCCGCCAATCAGATTTTAAACATGTCTGTTGAGGATGCTTCCCGATCGCTCGCATCGGGTGACTTGGATGGCGTGCGAAAAATACAAGGCCACTTTGCCTTGATTGAAAAGGATGGGCAACTTGTTCGTATGGCGCGTTCCATTGGCCGACCGATGCGTTACTTTCTAGCTAAACGGAGCGAGGGGCCTTGTTTGGTTATCGCGGAGCGAATTGACGAGATCTATGAGTTCTTGAAATCAGAGGGCTTGGACGATCAATTCCATCCTTCTTACACACGCATGGTTCCGGCGCACCATATTGTTGAGTTAAAACTGATCGGCTGCCCGGACCCCAATCCAGTTAATCGCAGATATTTTAACCCTACGAGAAACAGACTCTCAACAGACCTAGATGAAATCGGTGCCAAATACATTCAGTCGTTGTCTAAGGTTTGCATGTCCTGGTTGAACGCCCAATCCCCTAAGGAACCGATTGGCGTCATGTTCTCTGGCGGAATCGATAGTGGTTCGGTCTTCTTGGTTCTATACGATGCGATGCTCAAGCTGGGAATTTCCCCGTCTCGTTTGAAGGCATTTACGTTGTCCATCGATGGCAGAGGAGATGACGCTTCGCAATCGATGGACTTTCTGAAATCCTTAGGGCTAGAACTATTCCTCGAGATCATCGAAGCCTCGCCTGACTCAATCGATTATAAAAAAGCGATTGCTGTCATCGAGGACTATAAGCCACTCGATGTACAAGCGGCCGCAATGGGACTAGCTCTTTGTCAAGGTATTCGTGGTCGATATCCCGATTGGAAACTGCTGGTCGATGGTGATGGTGGAGATGAGAATCTCAAAGACTATCCTATCGAAGACAATCCTGAATTGACCATCCGCAGCGTTCTCAATAACACAATGCTCTACCAAGAGGGATGGGGGGTCGAGGCTGTTAAGCATTCACTAACGTACTCAGGCGGACAAAGCAGGGGACATGTGCGTAGTTGGGCACCAGCCAGAAAGCTTGGCTTCAGTGGATTTAGTCCGTACGCCTTACCCGATGTGATCGAGGTAGCCGAAGGAATTCCCTTTATCGAGCTAACCGATTGGGATCATGATAAACTTTACTCACTCAAGGGAGATATTGTTCGACGTGGTGTCAAAGCAGTAACAGGTTTTGAGATGCCAGCCTTTCCGAAACGTCGCTTCCAGCACGGAGCGACAACGGGGGACATGTTCTCCAAACTGTTCCCAACCAATGCGGCTACTTATCGCCGCGCGTTCCTTGATATGTACAGTTAAACCGTGGCTTT
Source organism: Pirellula sp. (assembly GCA_025459355.1). Classification (GTDB taxonomy): domain Bacteria; phylum Planctomycetota; class Planctomycetia; order Pirellulales; family Pirellulaceae; genus JBKCUI01. The sequence goes on along the minus strand of JALOQS010000040.1, from coordinate 21,536 downwards.
GCAGTGAGTGTGTTTCCTAGACTTTATCGCAATGATGTCAGTTCGAAGCGTCCCTACGCATTCTTTTCAGAACGGGAGTTGGGGCGTTCAGGTATAGTGGAAAATGTGGCCACACTATTCCTGACGAATCGCGAATGTCCGTTTCCGTGCGTCATGTGCGATCTTTGGAAGAACACTCTTACCGAAAGCGTACAGCCGGGCGATATCCCTGGGCAAATTTCTACCGCGTTAGCGGAGCTGCCCAGTGCGGACAGTATCAAGCTGTACAACAGTGGAAATTTCTTTGACCCAAAGGCGATACCTTTTTCCGACCATTTGGCGATTGCGTCACTTGTTAAAGGCTTTTCCACCGTGGTCGTCGAAAATCATCCCAAACTCTGCACGAACATTTGCGTTGAATTCGCAAGGTTGATCGCTCCGGCCTCGTTCGAAATCGCAATTGGTTTAGAAACATGCCATGCCCCGTCTTTGAAGTGGCTAAACAAGGCCTTTGAACTTCCGGATTTTGATAAGGCGGTATCACTGTTGCGATCCAACGATATCCATGTCCGCGTATTCTTGCTCCTCGGATTGCCCGGATTGTCGAGACAAGAATCGATGGAATGGACGTTACGATCTATCGAATACGCCGCGAATCTTGGAGCTGATTGCTTTAGCATCATACCAACTAGGTCAGACAGTCCTGCATTCGACAAATCCAAAGAGGACGGATCTTTTCTCGAACCGACAGGCGAGCAAATCGAAGAAACGTTTGAGAGGGCATTAAGTCTAAAGATTGGTCGAGTGTTTATTGATCTTTGGGATGCACGCAGGTTCTTTAAGTCAACTCCTGATGTGGAGATCAGAATCCAGCGTCTGGAACGAATGAATCTAACTCAGTGCGTTTGAACCTTGCCCGATCAAGAAAAGCCCCGCATTGCCGCCGTAACTGCATCGCGTTGCGACTTGTTACGGCCTACAAGAACTAGGGGGATTGGCGTTCGGGTTGTAGTGCTTCGGGAACGTTAACTGGCGTGCGACCCCTTTGCTCGCGTTCTCGCCACGGGGCCCAGCGGATCAGTGGCCGATGTGAGCACGCGTTCGCTGGATTGTGGACTAATAACTGCCAAGCTGCGCTGTGCAAATATAAACAAGTGCCTTTAGCTGGTTCTGTTGAACCAACTCCAGCGTGTAATTTGCATCAAACCGTTCTGATTGCATCGGATACCGTCCTTTGATGAGAAGGTACAGATGGTTCACTTTGTCGTTCCAGTCCATTTTTGATTCCGCCAACTGATCTGCTACTCGTTCAATTCCATAGTAGGGACGAGTCGCTGACAACAAGAATCGCACTTGATCCATGTCTTCCAATTCGTTGGAGTTTGTTGCAGGCGGCGGTCGGGTCAGATCTCTCGACTGCGGTTGGGCCAGAGCAGTCGCGTTGAAGGTGCGACGCTTCTCTACATCCAGCCATTTTGCGATGAGCGTGGTAGATTGCGGTTTGTACGTTGCGAGTCTTGTCGTCTCATTGGGAACGTAAGCAAATAGCCGAGCCCCTTTATGATACTGGGATATCTTGGTATCGGGCGAAGTCAAATACCAATTCTTAGTCAACTTAGCCTCAGGGACGAAAAGGGCATCGCTGAGAACGATCGACTGCACAACGGTTTTTATGTCGCCGGTAGCCTGCAACTGTTTCGCGAGTAGTTCCTTCAAATCTCGTCGTTCAACCTCGGCTTCGTCCTCCGTTAACTGAAACGGGGGGACCAATGGCTGCTGAAGCAATTTCTGCCAAATGGCCTCAACCAATCCATTTCGAGCATTCGACGACTGCTCAATCCACTCATGCAAAGTAACTTGGTCAGTCGCAGGAAGTTCCATGGCAGCTTGGTTACTCGAAATCTTTAATCCCGGGGTGGCAATGTGCCTGTTACCATCTGCCAAGTCGTAAAACAATTCTTGATCTTCCCGTCCAAGTTCCGCTGTTGGTTGTTCTCGGGATTTCGCCACAACCTTTATCGCTGCTGCGAAGTTCCAGAACTGATCAGCAATCTGTTGATCCGGTGGGGTGATAACCCTCATGACTTGAGATTCTGAACTGTGGCATTGAACGCAACTCGCCGTACCATTACCAGTGGAGTGCAACACCTTGTTCGCCAAGTGCACATAGCGAGAATCTCGATCGTTGGTTCGTAAAAGAGATAGTTTGTCGGTTCCCCTCATCTCTTCGTCGATGGACGCTAAGCGACGTCTCGCATCGTTAAAGAGACTTAGCTTCGCATTTCTGTCGGGATCGTTTTCTTGGAAACCAACTTCGAGAAGTAGTCGCTCAATCTGCCCAATGGGAGTCCCATTAACCAATTCGGTATTGATCCATGCCACCAACTCAGATGCTTCACGACGGGATACCGAAGCGAGTGATTGCGATAAAAAGTTGTCCGCAATCAACCGACTCCAATAGAGATTGAACTCCTCAGAATCAAGAAGTTTCTTGACCGTTTTCGAGTAGCGATCACTACCTTTTTCTTGTCGAAAAAGTTCGCTTTCCGAGATCGTAGGTGACCGTCCCAAGATACCCTCGGTAGCCCGCACCAACCAAATTTCGTCATTGTCCCGAATAAGCTTCGGCTCAACGCCGTGTTTTTTCCACATTTGTCGCAATTGCGAATTAACCACGTCGGTCAATTTACCGATCTCTAGCCGTTCCGGTTGTGCTAAGACCTTGCGAGTCGGCTTGGCAACATGAACAATTTTTGCTGGAGTCGCTGCGACGGCAGGCTCAGAAGAAGTTTGTGTTGGATTCTCGCTCTTTACTTCGGACTGAGCAATCGCTTCCGTTGCGGGTTGATCTGGATTGACCGTTGTATCTAACGTCGGGAGTGAAGGCAAATCGGACTGCACTAAAGCGACTGCCTCTTCATTGTTCCCACCGTACCATACGCGGTACCCGGCAATCGAGATAGCGACCGAGGCAGCTAGAGCAGATAGCATCGCCACCGTTTTAAAGGATCGATACTCCCAAAAGTATGGTTCGAGGCGATAGGATTTGGAGCCAACCGGCTTTTTTCGATTCTCTTGAATGGGGGGCGAGATAACGGCGTAGTCCAAGTCAGCTTGAGCCGCCCCCAGTGCCTCATCAAGTTCGATGTGCGATAACTTTAGGTTTCCGAAGCTAGCGGACTCTTGTGGAGCATTAGCGGTCGACTCTTCGCGTGCAGCAAGCTCGGCGAGAATTTTGGTGCCGAACGCTGGTGGTTTGTTTTTGCAAAGAAAATCACGCAGGACCGAGTTGAAAAGAAACTCGTCCGGGTTCTCTATCTTTCGTGAACGACTGCTCTTTTTTTTATCCACGTTGCAGCTTCCCTTCGACACATTCTTTCAATTGCGATTTGGCTCGCTGCATTAGATTCTTTGCTCCGTGCTCGGTAATGCCTAGCCTGCGAGCAATTCGTTCTCGGGATGCATCTTCCGAAAAACGCATCTTAAGCGACATCTGTGCCCGATCTGTCAAACGACTAAAACACTCCGCCAGGGCATCAAAGACCTCACCACCGGCGTTATCCGCTCCGGTCCACCTATTCCAAACGGCATCCAAGGCGTCGATGTCCTCAGTCGTGGTGATTCGTTTGTGCTTTCTGCGATAAGTCACCAATAGATGGTAAGCCACGCGACGCAGATAGCTGGCCGTTGCTGAATCGCTGATTTGCGTAAATGGCCGCCTAAGAACAGCGATAAAGGTCTCTTGCGTTAAATCGTCTGCCAAAGATTGATCGCACCCGAGCGCACGGAGATACCTCCACACGTTCCCCTGGTGTTGCTCGATCAATTCCTCTGGCGATAATTCTCTGGCTGCATCCTGCATAGGTGTAGATTCTAAAGACAAACGAAACTCAACTCTCTTACGAGAATAACTCCTTTATCAGTTTTCCACTATTGGCAATCTTCATAGGACGTCCGCTGCGGCTGGTAAAGGTCGTTTCTAGCGATATTCCTAACGCTTTGCAGACAGATGCCATGAGATCCTCAGACGAGTAAGGCTCGGTCACGACTTCCATTCCGTCTTCGCTAGTTGATCCGACCGCTTGACCGCCCTTGATTCCGCCACCACCGACGACCACGCTCCAAGCTCTGGCAAAGTGGTCGCGACCTGCCCCGGCATTGATGCGAGGTGTGCGGCCAAACTCACCCATCCACACGATTACCGTGTCTTCGAGCAAGCCTCGTTGATTGAGGTCTTCGGTTAAGGCCGCCATGGCTTTGTCCAAGGTCGGTAGCCGATCACGTTGCAACGTTTGGAAAATCCCATCGTGATTGTCCCAGCCACCAAGATCGACTTCGACAAATGGAGCTCCCGCTTCAACCAATCTTCTGGCGAGCAAGCATCCTTGGCCGAAACCGTTTTTGCCGTACATTTCCTTCATTTCTTCAGGCTCGCTCTCGACCTTGAAGGCTTCACGCTGTTGGCTGCCGAGGAAGTCGTAGGTCTTCTCAAGAATCTTCTTGTGTTCGATTGCTGAATTACCTCGTCGCTGACCAATGAAAGAATCTTCAATCATCGACAACGCGATTTTTCGTTGCATCAATCTCTCGTTACCAATCGAGGCCTCGAGATTTCTAACGCGCCCGTTACTGGTCACGTTAAACGGCGAGTAAGCCATACCGAGAAATCCAGGTCCTTCGCTAGCGCCGCCAACAGCAATAAACGGAGGAATCTGCAAATCAGGACGTTGGCTCAACAACTGATGCGAGATCACGGCGCCGTAGCTGGGATAATCAATACTGGCGTCAGGCACATAACCGGTGTGCATGTAATAGCGACCACGATTGTGATCGGCTTCACGCGTACTCATCGATCGCACAATCGACATGTGATGCATTTGCTTCGCCATCAACGGCATGTGCTCCGATATCTGAGCATCGCCACTGGTCGCAATCGTACGGAATGGACCACCGTTATCAGTACCGGGTTTCAAGTCCCAAATATCGATCGAACTTGGACCGCCACCCATCCACAAAAGAATGCACGATTTGCGATTCTGCTTGAGTGTATCGGCATGCACTCTCAACGAGTGACCTAGAGATAGAGACGCCCCTAGCATTGTCGCAGCGCCCGCCAAATGCGTTGCGAAATGTCTCCGACTCATTCCATGAGGAGTTACAAATTGCCTTTGATTCGCCCAGTTAGTCCACATAGCTGTACCCTCGAAAAAGTCGTTTAGTGATTGAATATGAATTCGTTACTGTTGAGAATGGCCCACCACATGTCCTGCAACATCCCGGCGGCATCATTCTTTCTCACAATCAAAAGCTGCTTCGCAACTTCTAGTTCTTCATTCCTGGGGCGTCTCGACAAACCTGACAAGAACAGATGCTGTACTTTGTCCACCGGTGTGCCCTTCTGTTGTATAAGCGTATGAAGGAAGCTACCTGGCTCCACAGAAGTTGCATCTTTGCTAAGATCTCCGTTGAACATCATGAGACTTTGAGAAATGGAACCATTAAACGTGTTGGCTTCATCCCCCTCATCATTACCGTAGTCCACCAAAAACTGTCGTATCCATTCGTCTCTGCGTCTGGCCTGCTCGTCCAAACTAACATTGCCCAAAGCTTTGGTGGCAACGGCAATCGATTGATAAAGCTGCTCACCCGTCATTTGCCTTGCATAGAAATATGAGAACTTGGGTGTCTCACCTAAAGTCGGATCATCTGACTCGTTCTGCTTGGTAATTCTCGATGACAATTGATAGGGTTGCGACATGGTTATCCAGACCATCAACTGCTTCAAGTCATAGCTGTTCTGACGGAAATCAACGGACAATTGATCGAATAGCTCCGGAAAGGATGTGGGGTTGTGTGGCCCGAGGTCGTCAATTGGTTTGGTAAATCCATAACCTAAAAAATGTGCCCACATCCGATTGACAATCGTTCTATCCAAAAATGGACTCTGCATCATGAGCTTACCAAGCTCATCGCGACGATTGACTTGACTCAGATATCCACTGCGACCAATCGTTGTTCCGTCCACAAATGCAGGATAAGCCACATTCGTGATTCCGTTTCTCAATTGAAAATAGATCTCCGCTTCCTCTGGGTTTCCACCCTCGCCAGCAAAGTCGTGATTTCGCAGCTCGCCGTACCGCGTCATCCCGTCTTGTATCTCACGTGCACTGGTCTGCCGAAAGAATGCATTAAACTCCCAAAACTTCTGCTGCTTCCATTGATTGAAAGGGTGGTTGTGGCACTGAGTGCACTGCACTTGTAGCCCAAGAAACATTCTCGATACGGATGCAGTCGCCAAAGCCCCGTTGTCTGGATTAACTTTCATCGCGAGAAAGTTCGTTGCACCATTAAATTTTTCCGTTCCGGGGCGAGTCGTTCCGGTGGCAGTGACAAGCTCATACACCATGTCGTTGTATGGTTTGTTCTGAGCAAAACTATCTCTAAGATATTTCATCATCCCTTCGCGACTGATTATGGAATTATCTTCCATGCCACCTTTTCGCCCAATCAACACGTTCGACCATACGGTGGCCCAATGATTGGCATACTCTTCGGTGTATCGCTCATCGTTAAGGAGTCGATTGACCAAGTTCAATTTTTTGGAGGATGATTTGTCTTTAGCAAACTCCGCTAGCTCGTCAAACGTGGGAATGCGACCGATCAAGTCCAAGTAAACCCGACGACACCACTTGAGGTCATCTTCTTGGGGAGATGGTCGCAGCCCGTTTTCTTCCCAACCCTTCTGCAACGCTTGATTGATCAGCTCGACTTGTTTGGGCAGATTTTTCAATTGGGCCATCGCTGCCGGCGCACAAAGAAAAATTCCCAGAATCGCACCTAGCGACAATCTGGCGAGCGTTAGTGGCGGGCGTCTGCGTCGACATTGACAAAGTCGACGCTGACAAAGCAGTATGCCGCTATTAATTGTACTCAGAATCCGAGAAGTTTATGCTGGAGACAGAGGCTCCCGGATGGCGGATTTCGCAAAAATCACTGATAGATGCCGGATTTTCGATCCTCAAAGGCCCCCGTAAAGTCGCTGGGTCGGCCAAGTTTTACGGGGAAACCAACCGATTTCCCCATTTAGGTCCGCTTCGTCGGCGTGGACCCTTTGTTGGCGGTTCTCCCCAGCCTTGCGGCCGAGGGACTGCTTATTTTCAAGTTGGTCTTTTCGTAGAAAACCTTTCGAAGGCCTACTTGCCTAGCAAAGATTTGGCTTGTGACACGATGTTTGCTGAGGTAATCCCGAAGTGCTCGTACAGTTGATTGAATGGGGCCGACGCACCAAAACTGGACATTCCGACAAATCGGCCTTTGACACCAAGATAGCGATCCCAACCCTGTCGGATGCCGGCCTCACAAGCGACGCGAGCGACCACGCTGGATGGCAACACCGATTCTTGGTAGCTCGCAGGTTGCTCGTCGAACAGCTCCATGCATGGCATCGAGACGACGCGCGATTTAACTCCCGCAGCCGTTAACTCCTGGTGAGCTTTGACGCAAATTGGAATCTCACTACCACTGCCCATTAAAATGACTTGCGGTGTGCCTTCGCAGTCAGCCAAAACGTAACCACCCTTTTCAGCACCTGCGGCATCCCCCATGACGTTTCGATCAAAGGTCGGCACGTTTTGCCGAGACAATACCATCGCCGAAGGATTCTTTTTCAACTGCATGGCAGCTCGGTAGCAATGGAGCACTTCGTTGGCATCACCAGGGCGAAACACGTACAAACCTGGGATAGCTCGACAAGCGGCCAAATGCTCAACGGGTTGGTGAGTAGGACCGTCTTCACCTAGGCCGATAGAATCGTGCGTCAAAACATACAACACGGGCTGGTGCATGATGCTGCTCAACCGCATGGATGGTCGCATGTAGTCGGTGAACACGAAGAATGTTGCTCCGTAAGCTCTCAAACCAGAAAGACTCATTCCATTCAATGCGGCCGCCATGCCATGCTCACGAATCCCGAATCTCATGTTTCGGCCTGCAAAGTTCTCGGCCGAAAAATCTCCTTGCCCATCGAGAAGAGTCATAGTCGAAGGTGCCAAGTCTGCAGAACCGCCGATTAAAGCGGGCATGTGTGGTGCTAACATGTTGAGCACCTTGCCGCTGCTGACTCGTGTCGCAAGCCCCTTGGGATCGGCCGCAAAGGGTTTTAATCCAGCATCCCAACCAGCAGGCAATTCGCCCGCCACGATGCACTGGATTTCGGCTGCCTCTTTAGGAAACGCCGAGGCGTATTGTGCCATGAGTGCAGACCACTTGGATTGCATGTCACCGCCACGCTTTCCCATGGTATCGGCAAACGCTTGCTTTGCAGCGTCGGGCACCAAGAACTTTTCATCTTCGGGCCAACCATAAGCCTTTTTCGTCAATTTAATCTCGTCGTCCCCGAGCGGTGCACCGTGAGCTCCGTGCGTGTTGGCTTTGTTCGGTGAACCGTAGCCAATCACGGACTTAACAACGATCAATGTTGGTTTGTCGCTAGTCTTTCGGAACGTATCTAGCGCACTTTTCAGCGATCCTAAATCGTTGGCATCAGCAACAGAAATCGTGTTCCAGCCCAACCCACGAAACTTCTCAGCCATGTTTTCGCTAAAGGCGAGATCCGTGTGCCCCTCGATCGTGATTCCATTATCGTCATAAATCCAGCACAAATTCGAAAGCTTGAGGTGCCCCGCCATCGAAGCCGCTTCGGTCGCGACCCCTTCCATCAAGTCTCCATCGCCGCAAAGTGCATAAACTTTGTAATCAAACAACGAATAGCCCGGCTTGTTGTAACGTGCCCCTAAGTGCTTGCTCGCGATGGCCATACCAACCGAATTGGCTACCCCCTGACCTAGCGGACCAGTTGTGGTTTCAATGCCTGCTGCATATCCGTATTCCGGGTGCCCCGCACAAGGACTATGCAATTGACGAAACTTTTTCAAATCGTCGATGCTCAATGATGGCTCCGACGTCGGCTTGCCGGACTTATCCAGCTTGCGAATTCCCGACAAATGAATCAGCGAATACAGAAGCATCGACGCATGGCCGCACGAAAGCACAAATCGATCTCGGTTGGGCCACAACGGCTGCGCCGGATCATAATTCATCGCCTCAGTCCAAACCTGATAAGCCACCGGTGCTAACGCCATCGGCGTGCCGGGGTGACCACTATTGGCTGCTTGAACGCCGTCCATGCTCAACGTTCGAATAGTGTTGATCGCTAATTGAGTCGCGCTAGATGCCGGTGCGTTCATAATGGCTATATGACCTCTGCTTATCTTAAGCTCTTAAAAAGTGTTGGTTATGATCTTCGGAAAGGTTACCCCTTTTTGGATCGAGCTGCAACGGCTAGAAAGCACCCGGGTAACTCTGTTAGAATCCTCGCACTGACAATCGTTGATAACTCGCGAAAAAGAAGAAAGCGTGAACATGGCCGAATTTAGAACTGAAGTAGACTCGATGGGCGAAGTCTTGGTACCTGCCAACGCCTATTACAGCGCACAAACTCAAAGGGCTGTCGAGAATTTTCCCATCTCCGGCTGGCAATTGCCTGTCCCTCTTTTGCGAGCGATGGGACGTGTCAAGCTGGCATGCGCAGTGGCCAACCGCGATTTGGGTAAATTGACTGGCTCTGGAAAAAATCCTCTCTCCGATGCCCAAGTTCGAGCGCTCGAAGCGGCTTGCCAAGAGGTGATCGACGGGAAAATGGACGGCGAATTCCCTATCGATGTCTTCCAAACCGGCTCTGGAACCTCCAGCAACATGAATGTCAACGAGGTTATTTCGAATCGAGCCATTGAACTGTTAGGAGGCGACCGATTTTCCAAAGTAAAACCGATCCATCCGAACGATCACGTGAATATGGGGCAAAGCACTAACGATACGTTTCCGACTGCAATCCACGTCGCAACCGCCGTCGAAATACATAACACGCTCATCCCTCAGCTAACCAAGCTGCTCGAATCGCTTCGAAGCAAAGCCCTCCAATGGGATAAAGTCATCAAGATCGGACGCACCCATTTAATGGACGCGACGCCGCTTCGATTGGGCCAAGAATTCGGTGGCTTTGCAAGGCAGATCGAACTTTCTATCGAACGAGCAAAGCTTGCCGCAAAAGCCGTTTACGAACTGCCCGTCGGTGGTACGGCTGTCGGTAGCGGTATCAATACCCATCCTGAATTCGGAGCCCGTGTCGCCAAGGCGCTGGAAGCCCAAACCGGTATCCCTTTCATCGAAGCGGTCGACCACTTCGAAGCCAACGCTCAACGCGATGGTTTGGTGGATTGCCATGGCTTTATCAAAACGATCGCGATGACTCTGTTTAATGTCTCAAATAACATTCGATGGCTGGGCTCCGGTCCGCGATGCGGTTTTTACGAAGTGATTCTGCCCGATCGACAGCCTGGCTCCTCAATCATGCCGGGCAAAGTGAACCCTGTGATGTGCGAAAGCATGATGCAGCTCACGGCCCGAGTCATGGGGAACGACACGACAATGACCCTTTGCGGTGCAGCCGGTGGCAACTTTCAACTCAATATCATGATGCCCGTTATGGGGCACGCTATGCTCGAAAGCTTGATGTTGCTCGCGAACGGCGTCGGTGCCTTTATCGAATTCTGCATGGACGGCTTGGAAGCAAACCCCGAAGCTTGCGAAGCTGCCGTTGAACAAAGTCTTTCCATGGTCACTAGCCTCAATCCGTATATCGGCTACGAGAAAGCCGCTAAACTCACCAAAGAAGCTTTCGCATCGGGCAAAACCATTCGCGAATTGTGCTTGGAACAAAATATCCTGCCCAAGGAAACTCTCGATAAAGCGCTGGATCCCTTCACCATGACCGAGCCTCAAGCTTAGTACTGGTCTTTACCCATATCTTTCGTGCTCGTAAACGAATCACCAACCCAATCGATTACGAGCACGAGCACCGCTTTTTGTCCCTGCGATGGTTTACCGAGATCGCTCATCTGGCGTCGCACGACTGGCATTCAACCGATTACAATAGAAGGTATCGAATCGGGTTGTGTATCGCCTTGCAAGCCCGAATTTGCCTCAGAGTCAGACGCGGGCAAATCCGGTTGGGCGATTTTCTCGCGTAAAAAACTCTGATCTACCTCTCCATCATTCTTGCATAGGCTAAGCATCCATCGTGAAACTCGACTGCCTTTCTCTGTTTTGCAAACAACTCGGTCTTTTGTACATCGCTTTAGGAATGGTTATGACACATGGCATCGACTCGTCGCTGCGAGCTGCAGAAGCGAAATCGCTGACCCTCAAGTTATGGGAAAACGGTGCTCCAGGAGCAACCGGCACCGAAGCCAAGGACATTCCGATGGCGATCGTTCACTTACCAAGTGCGAAATCTCCGACAGCTGCTTTAGTGATTTGCCCAGGAGGCGGTTACGGGGGGCTCGCTATGGGGCACGAAGGGACCGAGATTGCAAAATGGGCCAACGAAGCAGGAATGGCAGCCATCATTTGTGATTATCGTCATCGAGGTAAAGGCTATGGACATCCGGCTCCATTAATCGACGCCCAGCGTGCGATTCGATTGGTTCGAGCCAATGCGGAGCAATGGAATATCGACCCGAATCGTGTTGGCATATTGGGATTCTCAGCCGGTGGCCATTTGGTTTCTACGGTGCTGACCAAGTTCGATTCAGGTGACGCGAATGCTTCCGATCCGATTGCTCAACAGTCTTCAAAACCCAATTTTGGAGTCATGGCGTATCCCGTTATCCTGTTCGGACATCCGCGAGGTCACCGTGGCAGCGAAGTGAATCTGCTAGGCCCTCAAGCGACCAAGGAAGAATTGGCGGCATTCCAAAGCGATTTAAATGTCACCAAAGATACACCTCCTGCTTTCCTCTTTCATACCCAAGAGGATACCGGGGTGCCACCCGAGAATGCTCTGGCCTTTTATTCGGCAATGGTCAAGAATGGAGTTCCTGGCGAGCTACATATCTACGAAAAGGGACCTCACGGCGTGGGACTCGGCCGAAACATTGCTGGCACGCAAGACTGGTCGAATGCTTTGCTTCGATGGTTGACGGCCCGAAAGATTCTTTCGCAATCCACCCCCTAGTTTGAGACTTGTATGGAATCAACTGATCAATCTCCTGAACGTCTTGAACGTCGGGATAAATCGTTGCCGCGTCCGGTAAATCCGAAGTGGTCGGACGGTCGAGCTTGGATGATCAGTTGCGTTATTCATTTTTTCTTGTTCACCACGATCATGGTGTTGTGGAGGCCCATCACGCGCGGAACCGGTGGCGAACAGGATCGCCCCGTCGGTATCGCCGTAGTTCATCAAACCAATAGTGGTACCGAGTATTTTCTCTCGGGTAGCGAAGGAGGGCCATCGAACGCAAATAACTCGGATTCCTCCGCCGCTGCCATCCCCAGCTCCGTGATGCCAGATTCGCAAGGTGCGGCAGCGCTGGAATCACTGCTCTCCGATCTGGCTCCTAACGATTCCAAAAACAATGCTTCCGGGGCGGGTACCGATACATCCGATACGGGATTGTCGGGAGTCGGAAACTCAGCGGGGCCGGGCAAATCGACCGGCAAGTTTGGCGCAGGGGACAAAACGAAGACATCGTTTCTGGGTGTTGAGGGGGCCGGCACATCATTCGTCTACGTTTTGGATCGCTCGGATTCGATGAACGTTAACTCGAGCGCACCGATGTCTGTTGCCAAACGAGAACTCAGCAACAGCATCGACAGCCTCAGTGAAGACAACCAATTCCAAATCGTTTTCTACAACGAAGCACCCATTCCCCTTTCGAGCATTCGTGGCGTTTCGAATCGAATGCACTTTGCAAAAGAGGCGGACAAGAAACGGGCGAAACAATTCATTCGCGCGATGATCGCTAATGGTGGAACCGAACACCTCTCTGCCTTGAGAATGGGGTTGTCCTTTGGTCCAGATGTCCTGTTCTTCATGACGGACGCCGACGAGCCTCGCTTGATTGATGCACAGCTTCAAGATCTCCAAGAAAGAGCCCTGAGAACTCAAACCACGATCCACACGATCGAGTTTCGCGCCGGCCCCCAAACAGGAAATGGTGGCTGGATTCGATCGCTCGCTGAAATGACCAAAGGGACCTATCGCTACGTGGATGTCGAGACGCTACAACCAGAATAGCTCCCTTCTACCATCTCCTCGTTTTGCAATTCATGGACCCACGACTCCTTACTTATCTTCAAAAGATTCTCAACGCGCAAGTCTACGATGTGGCGATCGAGTCTGCCTTGGAAAAGGGTACGAAGCTATCTCAGCGGCTCGGGAACAATGTTTGGCTAAAACGCGAAGATACCCAGCCAGTCCGCAGTTTCAAGCTGCGAGGCGCTTACAACAAAATGTCCAAACTGAGCGCCGAGGAACTCGAACAAGGTGTGATTTGTGCGTCGGCAGGCAATCACGCACAAGGGGTCGCGCTCGGCGCGCAACGACTCGGGTGCAAGGCTGTGATTGTTATGCCCGTCACGACCCCGAGACTTAAGCATGATGCGGTAAAAGCCCTAGGAGCAGATGTTGTTTTAGAGGGGGATAGCTACTCGGATGCCTACGCATATGCTTTAGCCCTTCAAAAAGAAAAGGGCTATGTCTTCGTTCACCCCTTTGATGATCCCGATGTAATCGCGGGACAAGGAACGATTGGCATGGAAATACTCCGTCAGCATCAGCACCCTATCCACGCCGTGTTCGTGGCGGTCGGCGGAGGTGGATTGATCGCTGGCGTATCGGCCTATGTCAAAGCCGTCAGGCCTGATATCAAGGTTATCGGCGTTCAGATGGAGGACTCCAATGCGATGATTCAATCGGTTCGCCATGGCTATCCCGTATTGCTCAATGATGTGGGTCTCTTTTCGGATGGGACAGCCGTCAAACGTGTTGGCGATGAAACCTATCGGCTGACTCGCGAACTCGTCGATGAGTTTATAACCGTTGATACCGACGCGGTTTGCGCTGCCATCAAAGACGCCTTTGAGGATACTCGCAGCATTCTCGAACCCGCTGGCGCCATGGGAATCGCAGGACTAAAACAATATGTGCATCGGACCGGAGTGCGCGATGAAAACTTGGTCGCTATTACTTGTGGTGCCAACATGAATTTCGATCGCCTAAGATTCGTCGCCGAACGAGCGGAAGCAGGCGAAGAGCGTGAAGCCCTTTTTGCGGTTTCGATCCCTGAACAACCCGGTAGCTTTCGACATCTGTGTGAAACGATTGGCCATCGAAACGTTACCGAATTCAACTATCGTATGTCCGAGTCCGCTCAAGCACATGTTTTGGTCGGTCTATCGATCGAAAGCCGGCGCGAGATTCCGGATATTCAAAGGCTACTGGCTTCCAAAGGCTTCGAATCGATGGATCTAGGAGATGATGAGCTATCCAAAGAACATCTGAGGTATATGGTGGGCGGCCGCAGCACTTGTTGCGGTCAAGAGAAAATCTACCGCTTTGAGTTTCCTGAACGAACAGGTGCACTGATGCGATTCTTGTCCAACATGAAACCGACCTGGAACATTAGCTTGTTCCATTATCGTAATCAAGGTGCCGATTACGGACGAGTTCTTGTAGGGATACAAATGAATGAGGAAGATTCATTGGAGTTCACAAAATCGATGCACGAACTTGGGTATTTCTTCGCTGAAGAAACCAGCAATCCTGTTTACCGACTTTTCTTGAACTAGTATTGGCCAAACTCGATTCCATTTAACGATGGCGACATCATTGGGACTTGATTTCTGCCAAGCGATTTTTCAACCGTTCCATGACATCCGGATGTTGGCCAGCCACGTCAGTCGTTTCACCTGGATCTGCTTTCAAATCGAACAACTGTTGCTTTGGGATTTTCGTGCTTCGTAGCGTTTCCTCAATTTTCACGTTGTGCATTTGCCCATTAGGAGCTTCGATCAGCTTCCAATCTCCCGATTCCTCCCTTACTCGAAGTCCAAATTGATTCCCATTGTTGTTCTGCTGTAACACATGGTCACGACCCTTTGCTTCAGGCTTACCAAGCAGAACGGCACTTAAATCTAAACTATCGGGGCACGCTCCCTCGGGTACCATCGTGCCTGCAATGCGCGCGCAGCTACGGGCCAAATCCACAGTCGTGACCATCTCATCGGAAACGGCTGGCGTAACGACACTCGGCCATGAGACCAGAAAGGGAGTTCGCGTACCCCCTTCGTAAACCGAATACTTGCCCCCTTTAAGAGGTCCAGCAGCGCGATGTTCACCTAGTTTTTCGAGTGCTTCGTCCTTGTACCCATCATCCATAACCGGCCCATTGTCACTGACAAAAACGAAAAGGGTTTTCTTAGTCAGCCCCATCTTTTCTACCATGTTCATCAATTCACCGACGCACCAATCCAATTGCAAGATGCTGTCCCCTCGCGGACCCATTTTCGAAAGACCGGAAAAGTACGGATGAGTGACTCTCGGAACGTGAATATCATGCGACGCGAAAAACAAAAAGAACGGACGCTCGCGATTGGTTTGGATAAACTCTATCGATTTATCCACCCATCTGCTAGCTAGATCTTCATCTAGAAATCTGGCCGCATGCCCTCCCGTGTAAAAACCAATTCGGCTTATGCCGTTGTGAATCGTTTGATTGTGACCGTGCGACCAATCCATTTTCAAACTACCACGAGCCGTCTCGCCAGTGGGGTGATCATCCGAAGGTTTCTTGTCTCCCACCCACAATGGATCGGATGGGTCCAAGTTCTCAACATGGTGGTCTGCCACATACACCTGCGGCACTCGATCGTTGGTTGTGGGTAGAAGATAACAACTGTCAAATCCGATCTCTAATGGACCCGGCTTGAGCTCCCCATTCCAATCCGGGCCAATCATTCTAGCACCCTCCGATGCGTTCGACTTTTCTGCGGTCTGTTTTGTCTCGCTTTGCCTTGGCCCGAGTCCTAAGTGCCATTTACCGACGACTTTGGTTTGGTAACCAACATCTTTGAGCAGAGAAGCGATGGTCACAGTATTGGGCTCGATAATGGCTGGCCCATTCGGTGGAGCGACACCTGTCCCAGGAGTTCGAAACGCGTATTTACCTGTCAAAAAGGAATAACGAGTTGGAGTGCATGTTGACGCCGAGCAATAGCCACTCGTAAATCGAATTCCCGAAGCCGCCAATCGATCTATGTTCGGTGTCTGGATCGTTGTGGCACCGTAACAAGATAAATCACCATACCCTAAGTCGTCCGCCATGATCACGATAATGTTGGGCTGATCACCTCCGTAACTTGAAACCATTGCGTAGGTCGATAAAAACAAACCAACGACGACTGCTATAAAGACGCGACCGGATGCGGCTGTCATGAATCTCCAATCCTTTCTTTTTTGAAACATACTTACTTGCGAGGCGGCCAACCTCGTGCTGGATCCATGCGTTTGTAATCTTCCTCGGTCGGGCCTCCGCCGAATTGATTCCAGTATCTTACTGCAAACGGATTCAACTTGGGCCCAGTCACTTGTTCATTCACCATTTTCGGTTTGCATTCCTCCCACCATTTGTCCATGGCGGAATGCATTTCTCGAACAATTTCGGGATGATTCGAAGCAACATCGCGACTTTGGGCATAGTCGTTCGAAAGATCAAAAAGTTGCCATGCAGGAGTTTCTTGATTCGGTAACGGCTTACCATTGGGGTTTACCAAAGCCCATCGATCATCCCGAATCGAAGCGGCTGAGTATTTGTAGTCGTCCGGTTTCGCCCCTTTCGGCCATCGACCGACATGGGTTACCAAGAATCGGTGTGGTGATTTCTCTTGAACTCCTTGTAACAAGGGAACAAGCGATCGGCCTTCGACCTGTGATCGCATCTGCTCCGTCCACTCGATACCAGCGAGATCAGCGATCGTAGAAAAGAAGTCGATATGTGCAACCATGTCGGCCGATTCTTGATTTGCGATAACGCCTGGCCAACACCACAGAGAACTTGATCTCGTACCACCCAACCATGGCGTCCCTTTGGCACCGCGCATCCCAGCGTTAAAGACCCCGTGGCCGGCAGCTGTGCCGTTATCGTTCATAAAAACTATAAGAGTGTTTCGTTCAATTTCCAACTCTTTCAATCGTTCTCGCAATCGACCAATGTTCTCGTCGATGTTGTGAATCATGCCAAAGAAATTGGCGATATCCTCGTTCGGAACCTTGCCGCGATAAATCGCTGCATCGTCCGGTTTGGCATGATAAGGTGAATGAGGTGCGTTAGTGGCGATGTAAGCAAAAAATCGTTTCTCTTCGGCCACTTGATCAGCGATCCAATCCGAAGCTTTCTTAAAGAAGAGGTCGGTGCAATAACCCTCGGTTTTCACCAGTCGGTCGTTATGAAGCAGGATCGGATCGAAATAGGAGTTACCCGGGACATCACCACATGAACCAGGAAACGACTGCCCGATTCCCCCTGCACCGTGGATATACATTTCATGAAAGCCACGCCGATTTGGTAGATACTCGTCTTCGTCTCCCAAGTGCCACTTGCCAAATATGCCGGTTGAATAACTAGCAGATTGAAGCGCCTGAGGTAACGTCACCGCATCGAGCGCGAGTCGTTCTCGTTCGAGAATAGTATGCGTGATCCCATTTTTAAATTCATGACGACCGGTAAACAACGCACTGCGGGTCGGTGCACAGGTCGGACTGACATGGAAATCTAGAAATCGAAAGGAGTCCCCTCTCAATTTGTCCAAATGTGGTGTCTTTAGAATCGGATTCCCATGAGCGGACAAATCCCCATACCCTTGGTCATCAGTCACGATGAGGATGATGTTTGGTTTGGTTCGGAGAAGCGTGGACTCTTGCTCGGCATAGCAAGAGATCGCCGTGAAGACAAAAAAACAAAAGGAGATCAAGGAAAGTTTCATGATTGTAAAATTGGTCTGCCGTTGGTTTTTTAGTCACGCATTTCATCGTTTGGGACTTTCTCAGGAACGATGAAAACCGCAATGTCATGGCACAAAGATTCTATGCGGCGACAGATTCGCCGACCCGCTAGTCTCGCTTCAGTCTCGTGTGCGAGTTACCTTGAACTCGAGTCGCTCAAGGCCATTTTGAACTTCTTCGGCAGACATAAAAAGTCGCCAAAGAAGCCCCGTACGATGGTTTTCCATCATGACAACAATCGGACCTTGATCGATCGCCAAGTAATGCGGGGGAAACCATTCCTTATCGAGATTGAATGCATCGTAGAAACCATACTTGCCGATCAAGCGGTTCCCCAATTTGTCATGAAAGTGGCGGAGTGCCTTCATGCAAAGTTCCGGTTCGTACGGAAAAGACGAAAGAGCAGCGGTTGGTGAAATGGTTCCATTATCGTTTTCTGGTGAATGAGCGTTGTAAAAATTGATCGAGTAACTAGCGGTCAGCCCCCAGCAATCCTCGCTGTAGCCTTTAAAAGCATTTGGGTTTTTGACACAGTGTTGATGAATCATTCGCACATGCGATTTTCCTTCAGCCCAGTAATCAGCGTAACGATCTGATAGTCCACGCGGGTCTAATCCGAGAAACGAATAATGGGACCAAAACAATGGCCCACACGATTCTTTGACTCCTTGATGTCTCAGTGTCAGTGTTTCGCCGAGATACGTTCTCGTCTCTTGGATCGCACCAGATTCCGCCCAGCCTTGGTGATAGACTTCGCTCGGGATTGGATGGGTGGGTGAACTAGCGGCGAGGACATAAGTGATCAAGCATTCGTTGTAACCACGAATACGAAAATTCATTTTCCAACCGACTCGTGGTGACCAATGCCAAAACAAAACATTTTCGCGGTTAGCCCCTCGAAAGAAATCCCAATCCATCGCTCGCCACAAGTCGTCCGCTCGCTGAGCAAGCTTCTGTTCTCGGGGGCTTCCCTTTGCAAAGTATTGACGAACGCAGATTAGGCCTTGTGCGAGAAACGAAGATTCCACTAAATCTGCCCCATCATCATCAGGGCTAAACGGTTTTACTTTGCCGGTATCACCGAGTAACCAATGGGGCCAAATTCCGTGATACCGATCAGATCGTTCAGCAAAGTCTACGATCTTCTCAAGTCGTTCCACGGCGGCCTCGCGGCTTACAAAGTTACGTTCTACTCCGACGAGAATGGCCATGATTCCGAAGCCGGTTCCTCCCGAAGTCACCAGCGTGGTGTCTAGTTCAGGTTCATCCAAATGAATTCGTTCGCGAGCCCATCCACTGTTGGGCTCCGCTCCGGTCCAGAAGTAGTCGAATGCTTTCTGTTGTGTTATGGTCAACAGTTCTTCGTCACTCAAGCCGGCTTGTTGAGCCTGGACCATTCCGGATGGGCAACCCGCAAAGATTAAAACGCCAATCGCTATACGAAGAACAAGGCCATTAAGGAGAACGGGGAGGCAGCGGGAGAGGTTCATAATTTGGACAAGTGAAAAGATGCAGTGAATTGGCTATTGGCATTAAGACCGAATTCTAACATCTCTAGCCATGCGAGAGTGCATTCATCGAACCGGTTTTCTTTTCGAGTTTCGCATTTTTGCTATGGCGATTTAGCACCAGAGACCTGCGATTGTCGCCACGATTCTTCTCTCAGTCAGGATGCGGACAATAACACGGTCACCCCAGTTCACTTAGCTGCAATACAATCGATGGCTATTGCTGTGACTGTGTCGCCATTTCGCTCTATCTTGAAAAAGAGCAAAAACGGGCTTTCCGTTTTGAGGCCCGTCACCACGTTAGTTAATGTCTCGTTCACGGCAGGAAACTCAACCAACAACGGGGCGCCTGCAATTTTGGTTTCCACGCTCCATTTCTTCGCCCCTTCTGATGCTTCTGTTTCCATCAACTCAAAACCAGCTGGCACCACTGTGACGATATGCGAATCGGAGTCTAGCGAAACAACGTCCGCAATCTCACCTGATGCGCATCGCTTGACCAGCGCGGAGAACTTAGCATCGTTTAGAACAATACTGGCGATTGCATCGCGATTCTGATTCCAGTGCTCGGTAAAGCCGCTGTCTCGGGAATCACTTGACTTGGCAATCTCGCGAAGGCAATCGTAGAAGTCTGCTACCGCTTGTAGTTGAGCGGCCCTTTCTCGTGGAATAGAAGACCAATCGTCTTTCATTGCGGTCAAACGTTGAATCGCTTGCGACAGTTGTTCGATCCCTTTCGATTCAGGTTGTTCGGCCGGAGCGGTGGTCACATTTGTAGACGAGGAACTGCTGCTGGTGGGTGAAGCATCGGGGGTAGTCGCGGGCTTGGCTTGTCCCAGGCTTGGCAATGAACTTTTGAAGCCCTCGGAAGAATTCGTTCTAGGAGCCACATTCGAGTTAGCCCCAGGCTCGTAAGAGTTGTTGTTGCCACTGAATGTTCCATCCGCGCGAAAACCGTTGCCGCGAAGTTTTTTGGGGACAATCCAAGGAACATATTGAGCGACCGCCGGTCCGATTCCCCCGATATCTCGTCCGAACCCATACCAGAGAATAGCAGTCGCTAGCGGCAGCGCAGCCAGCCCCCCGAGAACCGGAGGGAGAAATTTCTGGAGGGGCGATTTCTCTTTCCGGCTCGGCCGTTCGCTAGGATCGCGGACTTTAAAGGTTGGTGGAGTCGAAGATGCCATTGCGGAGTTCGGCTCTTGAGGAGCTGATGTTCCGATGGAGTCTTCACGATTCTCCAGTTCGTCGTTCAAGGGATAATCTCCGGTAGGGCAAAGGGCGATGGTTGAATTTTGGAAAAGGGTCGTCGACATAACGATAACGGCGATAAGTGCGGTAAGTGCGGTACCTTATTATGCCTCGACCAGGAATATTCGCTACAATCGCAGCAACGCTTGCGTCGCAAATCTTTTTCTGGCATGGCATTTCCGGCACGGATTATCAGGCGATAGCATTTGACTTTTGTCCCTGGGAAAAAGCCGCTGGAGTCCCATTTTGGTTGATTTGTTCACCGAAGCAGCCGTTCTTGGAACGCAAATCGCCTATAAGTCGTCGCAATCTCTTGGCTAATGTCCGTTTTTGGACCATACTGTGGTGAATTCCGAGGAGTCTAAACGGTTTCGATTCCGGTTGCGCAAATCACCTCCCTCCCACCGTAAAACATTCATGCTGTTGCAGAAAGCACGACTAGGCTTGCTAGCGATCGTAGCCCTGGTGGCGCTACGGTTCACGATTGGTTACCACTTCTACATGGAGGGGGCAGTCAAGGTCCGCGAGGGAAATTTTTCTTCCAAAGGATTTTTGACAGCAGCCAAAGGCCCTCTAGCGAACCAGTTCAAAGGTTTGATTCCCGACTACGACGGATTCATCAGACTGCCAGAACTGAGAGAGAATTTGACCGAGTCGGAGCAAAAACCGACCGATGATGACCCTGATGCGAAGCTCCGTTATGCAAAGTTCTTTGCATTGCTTGATGCGTACGAAGCGAAAGTGGTTCAAGAATTCGGTTTCACGACAGAGGAACAAAAGGCAGCGGCCAAGGCGTTGACTGTCCAATGCAAGAACGAATTAAACGAATTCGTCGAAGAATGGCAGCCACAAATCATAGAGTATTTGCGAGGCTATCAACGCATTGAAAAGGATCGGGC
>JALOQS010000236.1 GCA_025459355.1 Pirellula sp. | reverse complement strand
TAAACGTGCCAAACTCCGCCACTGCTAGCATTTGACGCAGGTACTAAAGGAGATTGGCACAAGTCGAAAAGGATAGCTGATTGTTTTCGCTGTTGATTGGTCACCCCGCAATCTCTCTGCTAGCAAACCTAGCCATGATCTACCTCAAGGGGTGGTTTCGATCGCGCTCGCGCACGATTTTGCTGTTTGTCATCGGTTGGCTACTAGTGCAATCCACCTGGTGCATAGCACAAGACCTCGGGCTCCCACCCGCGTCTTGGGTTAGCTCCGCTGAATTTGAAACCATGAGAGCGATGGGCTTGGAGGCCGATCGAGACAACCAGGAATTGCGAAATGCAGCGTTCCAGGAGACGCAACCAACCTCTGTCGAATCAGAAATTGAGGCTTTGAAGAAGAGGCTCGAAACGCTGGAGAAAAAAAGCAAG
Source organism: Pirellula sp. (assembly GCA_025459355.1). Taxonomy (GTDB): domain Bacteria; phylum Planctomycetota; class Planctomycetia; order Pirellulales; family Pirellulaceae; genus JBKCUI01. Next base: position 10,303 of record JALOQS010000236.1, on the reverse strand, counting down.
GCATCGGATGAAAAGGCCAAGCCTGATTCAGGATCGAAATCGGATAAAAAGTGGAATGTGAGATTGGGCGGCCATATACAAATGGATTATGTCACATGGGCCAATGCCGATGATGCGATACCCGGTACACAAAACTATTTTAACTTTCGACGATTGCGACTCGTTGCGGATGGAACCGGCTACGACCAGTTCGATTTCCGATTGCAAATGACTTTGGAACCTGGCCAAGCGGTATCGGGGGCACTTTTCACGAGCCCGGATGTCAAAGATGCTTACGTTTCGATGAACGACATACCCGGAATCGGTCGATTTCGAATCGGAAATTTCTTCGTCCCGTTCAGTTTGGAACAAGTCACCAACGACACGAACAACATTTTTGTCGAACGCTCTATTCCATCGCAAGGGATCTTTGCTGCGGACCGTGAAGTGGGCATGGCCATCTACAATAGTGCCCTGAACGAACGAGTGACTTGGACCACCGGTATATTTTTTGATGAGATCAGCGATACCGTTAAGACGCGATTCGATGACAACCAAGGGTATCGTCTTAGTGGTCGACTCACTTGGCTACCCGTGTTTGCGAAAGTCTTGGATCGAGATGCACTGCTTCATACAGGAGTAGGAATTCTGCACACGGGCGATTTCGACGACCAAGTACGATTTCGAGCGAGACCTCAAGTCCAAAGAGGCCCGTTTTTACTCGACACAGGTGTGCTCGATTCCGACACGTATACTACGGGAAACTTTGAGCTAGCGGCAGGCTGGGGAGCGTTCACCTCCCAGACGGAATTGTTTGTTTCGCAAGTCAACTTGAATTCGGGCAGGACGATTCACGTGGGTGGAGCCTACACTCACGTAAGCTACTTCCTAACCGGAGAGCACCGCATCTTTGAGCCATTCGGCCAGCATGGTGCCCAATTCACGCGAAACGTTCCCGCTCGAAACTTTTCTACAAAACCAGGATCCGAGGGCTGGGGAGCTCTCGAACTAAAGGCCCGTTGGTCAATGCTAGATTTGACCGAAGCGTCCGCCGGTCAATACAACGATTTTACGGCCGGTTTCAATTGGTATTGGTCGGACCGGACACGTATCATGTTCGATTGGATTCATCCGTTCACTAGCAGCCAAACCTCATTCGGCGAAACGGAAGCCGATTTGCTGGCCATGCGATTCGATGTCAACTGGTAGTTTATTACCCATCGATGCACCCGAGTAGTGGCTCATCCATGGCTCTGAGGTCACTCGCAGGAACGCCACCAGGGTGATCGCACTTTACGAGCATGATAGCATCGCGAGCAATCTCCAAATGCTTTAGCTTTGATTCTTCGTAAAAGGCCTTGGCTACATCGGGCAGCTTAGGTTGACCATGCAGTGGCTTATCAGAAACACAGAGCAACGTTGCGGAGGGAATGCGATAGCGGAAACCATTGGCGGCGACTGTAGCGGACTCCATATCCACACCAATGCTTCGACTCGCTTTTAAGTCTCTCAGCTTGCGGCTAAGCGTCAGTTCCCAATTGCGATCGTCAGTCGTATAAACAACCCCGAACCGATAGGGCAGCTTTCTTTCATCGAGAATCTTGGCTAGGTAGCGATTGAGGATGAAGCTCGGAACTAAGGGGACTGATCGTGGCAAGGCATCATCCAAGACGTGATCGTCTCGCATATACCCGGAGGCTAAAACAAAGTCTCCTACCTCTTGATGATTTCGGACTCCGGCACAGTGCCCCACCATGATCATGGCATCGGGTCGCAGCACAGCTAGGTGATCCGTAAACGTTTTGGCATTGGAGGGGCCCACCCCGATATTGACAATCGTCAAGCCTTGGTTGTGCGAGGTTCTCTGGTGATAGGCCGGCATTTGAACGCCCGGGCGATTGGGTTTGCAGCAATCGGGATAGAGTTGACTAAACGCATCCATGTGCATTTGGTAGTTCGTGAGCAACACGTAACGCTGAAAATCCTCGGCCCGCGTCCCGGTGTAGTGCTCTAATCTTTGCAGAGATAGTTCGACCCGCTCCGGGCCAAACAAAAAGACTTTCTTTCTAGTGTGATCAAAATCTGTTTCGTCAATCAACTCGAGGAGTTGCGGGTTTCCCAGATCGACCCGTTCGCGATCGGGCGCAATCTCCACTTGGGCACCGCAACCTGCCAATCGTTGCAACTCTCGCTTGAGGTACCAACGATACGCGGCTGGTCTAGCCACTTTGCCTGAGATGATGGGGTTATGCTTTGACCATGTTCGCGTAACAATGATTTTGGAGTAACGACCGTTGGCGTAGTTTTTTTCCATCTCATCGCAAGCGTCTTCGATAAGCGATTCAATGTTTTCCGTCGTTCCTGCTTGAATCTTCATAAGGATATGCGGCTACAGTTCGTACAGTTCAGGATCAACGTTGGGAGCCTCGAGCAATCGTCTCCAGCGTCCCTTCTTGGAGTCGGGAGAAAACGGATCGCCGTCCCCATCCAATGCATCTCCCATTTGTTCATCAATGCGATCGGGATCTTCGCCGGCCTCCATGCGTCGAATCGCTTCTTGCATGGCATCGTTAGGTTGCATGCCCGTGACATCGAACATTTTCTTCATGAGCATGGCCATTTGACGCGGGTCCTCATTGCCGGAATCATCCGACTCGAGGTGCGGCGCCATCTCGGCCATGAGTTGTTCCATTTTGGATTCGTCGACATTCTCAAAGGGGTCGGGGCTGGAATCCGATTCCTTGAGCCCCTTTGAGATGGCAAAGCGAGAGATTTTCTTCTCAAGCTTCTTTCGTTTGCATTTGGGACAGCCTGGCACTTTGGTGTTTTGCACCGACCGCGCCAGGAAACTAAAAACCGTGTGACAATTAGGACAGTAAAATTCGTAAATTGGCATAAATGTTTATGTCGTAATTTAATCGCGAGACTCAAAAAAACTAGTGAGGTGCGGTTCCGGGAACATTGTCGTCAACCGTAATCTCTTTACTCGGCCAAAAACCGACCGCTAGTAACAGCGCTGCGGCAATCGACATCCCTGCGGGAACAAGAAAGAGGGTTTTGTAGTCCACAACACCATCGACGGTTAATCGTTCCTGTAATGGCAGGAAGAACCATTTCGCTGCTAGGTCACCTATCCCGAGTATCAAAAGATTGAACAAGCCTTGAGCACTGCTTCGGATATCTTTGGGGAAAGCCTTATCGATGAAAATGTAGACAGTTGCAAAGAAGAAAGCGTAGCAGATGCCGTGAAGCACTTGAACGAGAATGATGACGATTTGCGAATCAGGCATAAATGCAAACACCATATATCTCGCGGCGTGGCCCAAGATGCCTATGATCATGGTCGTCTTCCAGCCCAACTTGCTTAAGCAAACTCCTAGAAAGACCATCGTTGCAATTTCTGCAATTTGGCCAATGCTCATGACGGGAGTGATCCACTGAGGCGGAATCTTTGCGGCTTTCTCCAAAAAACTACCCGCGAAAAGGAAGTACCCGTTGTGGATGGTCGCATCGATGAAGGTTACGACAAACAAAACCGCGAGAAAGGGAATCTTCAAACCCGAAAATGCTTTCAGAAAAGCGAGACGTTCTCCGCTAACAGCTTTCTGAGGAGGCGTATGTGGTAGCGTTAAGCTGTAGATTGCGAGCAATAAAGATCCGGCACCACTTACTAGAAACATTGTGCTTTGCGCTGCGATCAAATCTTCTCCGGTTTTACCCCCCAAGATAAAGTAAAAGGGCCACGCCGCGAGAATCCAGCCAATCGTCCCACCCATTCGAATGATCCCGAACTCTTTCGTGGGGTTTTTCAGGTTGGCAAAAGCTAGTGAGTTTGACACGGAGATTGTTGGTACGTAACAAAGTGAATGAACCAACATCAAAACAAAAAAGGTGTAGAAGTCTCTTGTGAAAAATAGGCCTATCATCGATAGACCGCCTAGCAGGTGACTCGTAGCCATAAACCTTTCTGCCGAAAAGGTTCTGTCTGCCCATTGGTTACTAAAAAAGATGCCTACGATCGTAGCGATCGCGAAGCAACTTCCAATCCATGCCATCTGATTGGATGAAAAGCCAATCGCTGACATGTAACCAAAGACTAGAGGCAGCCAGGCGCCCCAGATAAAAAACTCTAGCACCATCATGCCAAACAATTTCCACTTTAGGGTCCCACTGTTGGGAGCCAAACCATCCGATGTGCTCGACATGCGATTACTACCTAGCTTGAAGACATTTAGTACAAGACATGAAAACGAAAGATTAGCTAATACAAGGGTGGTTTTGCAAGCGGCCTAAGGCTATTCGACTACACTAAAACCAATTTCTTTCGGTACAATCTACGACGCGACGCTCAAAGCTTCGCGAAGTAGCCCTGTTTTTTCGTCTTCTTACATCTGGTGTGGTATGAGTCATTCAAAAATTTCGAGAAGGATGCTCGCATTCTTTAGTTGCTCGCTTCTGTCATGTTCAAGTTACCTAAGTCTTGCCGACGACAGCTGGCCCCAATGGCGTGGGCCAAACCGCGATGGTTTTGCCGCTCCGCAAAGTTTACTCACCAAATGGCCTGATGGTGGACCAAAAGTCGCCTGGTCATACGAAGATGCCGGTGCCGGCTATTCGTCCGTTTCCGTCGAAAACGGCAAAGTTTACACGCTCGGGAAACTCGATGGCAAAGCGACCGCGATCTGCCTCGATAGCAAGACCAGCAACAAACTTTGGCAAACTCCCTTTGGCGATGGCAAGGCGAACTACAACACCGGCTGGGGTGATGGACCTCGCGGCACCCCGACTATCGACGGCGATTTTATCTATTGCGTCTCCGACATGGGTACGGTCGCGTGCCTCAACAAGACCTCCGGAGAATTGGTCTGGGCTCGCGAGCTCGTCAAGGAGTTCGGCGGTGGAGTCCCTGTTTGGGGATACAGCGAATCACCTCTTATTGATGGCGATCGCGTCGTTGTCACGCCAGGCAACAAGTCATTCCTGGTTGGCCTCAACAAAAAAACCGGCGAGACAATTTGGCAATCGAAACCAAATTACGAAGCTCAGTACGTGTCGGTCATCAAAGCGGAATTCGACGGAATTCCTGTCTACCTTTCGGCCTCCAAACCCGGCTTGGTCGGTATTCATGCTGAGACCGGCGAGGAACTCTTCCTTCATCCGAAAACAGGCAATAACGTAGCCGTTATTCCAACCCCTGTAGTCTCCGGAAATATCATCTATCACTCGTCAGGCTACGGTGCTGGGTGTGCTGCACTCGAAGTCTCCGTATCCGATGGCAAGCTGTCGGTCAAAGAACTGTATCACAACAACAAAGGGAGCATGGAAAATCATCACGGTGGCTTTGTCCTCCACGAAGGTACCATATTCGGGTTCTCACGCACGAACCGTGGTTGCTGGATGGCTCAAGACCTTAAGAGTGGCGAAGTTCTTTGGTCCGAAAAGGTTGGAAAAGGTGCGTCGGGCTCGATCGGCTTTGCCGACGGACACTTGTATTGCTACGATCGATCGCGGCCGTGGCGCTATCTGGGCTCACCCCGTAATCGCTGAGAAGAAGCTATTTATCAGGGACCAAGACAAACTGTTCGCCTTCGATATCAGCAAATAGCCTATTGAATCCGTTCGTTTGATGACACCACACGATGGATTTCAGTCCGTGGATTTCAGTCCGTCGTGTGGGCTCTCGGGGTGGTCTCTGGTACGCTCTCCGAGGCGATCCTTGGGGCGGTCTCTTGGACGTTCGAAAACCGCCCTCTTTTTTGATAGCCGGGAATGATCAATGCCCATGCAATGCAAAATGGTTGCGTTAAGATCGTTGATCGAAACGGGATCTCGAACCACGTTGTAACTGAAGTCGTCCGTTTCGCCATGAACGTAACCGGCCTTGACTCCCCCCCCTGCCATCCACATACAAAAGTTTCTTGGATGGTGATCGCGACCATAATCGTTCTTGGTCAATGTGCCCTGCGAGTAAACGGTCCGACCGAACTCACCACCCCAGATGACCAACGTTTCGTCCAGCAAACCTCGCTTCTTTAAATCCATGACCAAAGCCGCAGAGCCTTGATCTGTGTCCTTGCACTGATTGCCCAATTGATGCGGCAACGCACCGTGTTGATCCCATCCTCGATGCGCGATCTGAACCACTCGCACACCTCGCTCTACCAGTCTTCGCGCTAACAGCGCACTGTGTGCAAACGTTCCCGGTTTGGATACATCCGGCCCATACATGTCGAGCGTCTCTTTTGTCTCACCACTTATGTCAACCAATTCCGGAATGCTGCTCTGCATGCGGAATGCCATCTCGTATTGGGCGATTCGTGTTTGAATCTCTGGATCGCCAAAACGCTCGAACCCATCGCTGTTGATCTGCTGGAGCGCATCAAGCATCGCGCGACGGTCCGATGCACCAACTCCGGGCGGGTTCTTGAGATAAAGAACGGGATCGCCTGAACCTCTCAATGCGACGCCGCTATACCGCGTGGGCAGAAAACCACTTCCCCACATTCGGTTGTACAACGCTTGTCCATTGCTATCGCTCGGAAACTGTGGAGTAAACACGACAAAGGCCGGCAGATTATCGTTCTCGCTGCCTAGCCCATACGAGATCCACGATCCGATACTGGCTTTACCAGGGATCTCCGAACCTGTCATGACAAATGTGCACGCTGGATCGTGATTGATGGCGTTGGTCGTAACGGTCTTGATCAGCGTTATGTCGTCTACAATCTTCGATGTATGAGGCAGCAAATCGGTGTTGACCCAAATACCCGATTGCCCGCATTGCTCAAATTTGAATTTGCTCGGTGCAACAGGAAATCGCCCTTGTCCGCTGGTCATCGTCGATAACCGCTGTTCCCCTCGAACGCTCGGTGGCAAGTCTTTATCAAAATACTCTTCAAGTCCAGGCTTGTAATCCCACGTATCTAGCTGAGACGGGCCACCATTCATATGCAAATAGATAATGGACTTGGCCTTGGGCGGAAAGTGAGGCAACCCCGGTAGCGGCGGATGAACTTTGCCCCCGGGGGCAGATGAATTGCTCGAATCTCCTGCCATCCCAACGGCGGCGAACCTCAGTCCGCTCATTGTTGCCAACGCCGCTGCACCGAACTGCATTCCCGCACCAAAGAAATGCCGGCGTTTGATCTGGTTGATCTCTGATTGCCACTGACGCATGATCCGATTTCCGATTTGAATTCTGTATTGGATGTTCTGAACAGATGGGTCTGATTCTCTATGAAACCACTAATTGCGATTCGTTGTTTCGTCCATGTTTAACAAAATGTTGCACACGAGAGTCATCGATGCCAACTCGCTGGCCTTCCATTTTTGATTTGAGCGTTTCTCGCCAAAACCGAGCAACGCGTTCGCGGCGTCGGGGGCCGCATCGAATCGCTTCAGTTGTTCACCGTGAAATGTGCGAAGCGTTTCCAACTCGCGTTCGGTCGGTTTCCGACTCAGGACAATGCGAAAACCTAATTCAATGCGACTTGCGATATCATCGGTTTGCTCCATGATTCGTTCAGCACAGCAGCGGGCTGCTTCGACATATTGCACGTCGTTCATTAACTGTAACGCTTGTAGCGGCGTGTTGCTGCGTTCTCTCAAGGAGCAGGACTGCTCTCGATTGGGCGCATCAAAGTTCGACATAAACGGCGGCGGTGCGGTTCGCTTGTAGAATGTATAGATGCTCCGACGAAACAGCGCACTACCACTTTCCTGGGAGTAAAACCGCGTATTCGAACCAGCAAACCCGACCGGCTCCCAAATGTTGGCAGGCTGATACGGCTTGACTCCTTTGCCCCCCATTTGCAAATCCAACAGGCCGGCTACGAACAATGCGTTGTCCCGAATCTGCTCTGCATCGAGCCTAAATCGTGGCCCCCGAGCTAAATAACGATTCGCCGGATCGGTTTCCCAGTGTTGCAACTCACCCCTGGAGGATTGTTGAAACGCATGGCTGCTGACCATGAGGCGTACCAACCGCTTGATGTCCCAGCCACTATCGCGAAAATCCACGGCGAGCCAATCCAATAGTTCTTGATTGACGGGCAATTCCCCTTGCGTGCCAAAGTCATAACTGCTTTTAACGAGCCCCACCCCGAAGAATTGTTGCCACAAACGATTGACTGTTACCCGAGCGGTCAACGGATGCTCATCGGAAACCAACCAACGGGCCAAATCCAACCGATTCGCTCGTCGCGGCTCTCCCTCAATCTTGAGTGGTGGCAAAATAGCCAAAACACCTGGTTGCACCGGCTCGCCTGGCTTATTGTAGGCACCCCGCATCATGACAAAACTGTCGCGCGGGGTTGCAAGATCTTGATAAATAAACGTTCCTGGAATCGATTCCTCAATCTCCTTACGCTTGGCCTTAATGGCTGCAATGCCGTCGGTGTGATGCTGAAACGTAGACTTGGTCGTGTCGCAAATTCGCGTCAAGTAGTACTTGAGCAGTTGGTTATCCGCCGCTTGATGGGCGTCCTTGGTTGCCTCGGTCGCGACGTCTGTCGATGCCTTGTATTTTTGGACCGCATCACGTATCTCAGGATCCAACTGATCTGGTGGCGTCGCGATTTGTCGTGTTTTCCAGACAGCAAAGGAATAGCGATGATCAGTCGCCCTGGATATCACTCCGGCGGCGCCAGCTTTGTCCCAATAAACGGTTCCCCCAAACTGCGTGAGGGCAAATCCCTGAATCTTGTCATCAGCATTCAGGCCCACTTTTTCGAACGGAACTTTAAGCTGCACCCAAGCGCCGGTTTCTGGAAGCCCACCCATCGAAACTCGCTCGTACGAGTCAACTTTCCCCCAGTTGATGGCGTTGTAGTCTCCCCAAACCGCGCGATGGTTCCAGCCTTCGCGAAAAAACTGGACCATTATTGACTTGGGGACGTTCTTCGGATCAATCCATACGCTGACTTCAAATTCTCCTTGGCTGGGCACGACCATGGGATTAGATTTCGATTCCCACACGTCTTGCGCCAGCCCCCCATCGGTTCGCTTCAAGACTTTCTTGCCACTGACCGGCTTGGGAGTTTCTGATTCGACGAACTCCGTCGGTGCCCCGGCAGCGGTAAGTTTTCCTCCAGCGGGAAAATCGTCATCCATCCACACAGCAAAGGTTGTTTCCGATTCTGGCTGTGGATTTGCGAGCGCCGGATCGGAGTACTCGATGCGGGACGTATCTGTTTCGAACTTCTCTAGCAACGCTTTTAACTTCTCGTCGATTTCCGCTAGCTTGGCTTTATCTTCTTCTCGATCAATCTTGGTTATCGGAGAAGTGAGCAATGAATTACCATCCATAGCCGGATCTGCGGCCGAATTAAAGAATGCGTACATCGAGTAGAACTCTTTTTGCGATATGGGATCAAACTTGTGATCGTGACATACCGCGCATCCGCCAGACAATCCCATCCAGACTTGCATCGTGGTGCTAGTCCTGTCAACAGCATACCGATAGAGCAATTCCTCGTTGATAGAGCCCCCTTCGCTACTGGTAACATTACATCGATTAAAGCCCGTTGCAATCAATTGATCTATGCTCGGCGACGGTAACAAATCACCCGCGAGTTGCTCGATCGTAAACTGGTCAAAGGGCATGTTGTTGTTAAACGAACGAACGACCCAGTCTCGATAAGCCCACATCTGGCGTTCGTTGTCCAAGTGCATGCCGTGGGTGTCTGCATAACGTGCTACGTCCAACCAGTGACGAGCCATCTCCTCTCCATATCGTTCGGACTGTAGATATCGATCTACCATCGATTGATAAGCGATATCGCTTGTGTCCGAGAAGAATTGATCTTGTTCCTCGAGCGTTGGAGGAAGCCCCGTTAGAGCAAACGCGACTCGTCGCAGCAATGTTGATTTGTCTGCAACAGCGGATGGGGCAAATCCTCTCTCCTTAAGGTTGGCCTGTAGAAATTGGTCGATTGGATTTTGAATCAGTTTAGAGTCTTGTAGCTTTGGCGGTTCTGCTCGGCGAGGAGGCTCGAACGCCCAGTGGTTCTCGTACTTGGCTCCTTGATCGATCCACTTCTTTAAGATGTCAATCTCTTCGTCCGTTAGAGCTTTGTTGAGATGAGGGGGAGGCATTTTGAGATCGGCGTCCTCCGATAGGATTCGCTCGATCATCAAACTATCGGAACTCCGTCCTGCAACAATCGCAGCTGCGCCCGTATCTCTGGCAATCAGACTGTCGGTCGTATCAAGCCGCAGCCCGGCCTCCCGAGTTCCAACATCAGCTCCATGACAAGCGAAACATTTGTCCGACAGAATAGGACGAACGTCTCGATTGAATTCGACGGGCTTTGAAGCTAACGTT
>JALOQS010000235.1 GCA_025459355.1 Pirellula sp. | reverse complement strand
CAAAAAGTGGTCGTCTATCCAACGAAACTACCAACCGATATTCGACATAACTCTAAGATTTTCCGCGAGAAACTAACGGATTGGGCCAATCAAAAATCCTCTTGAAGCGCATGGTCAGAATGCTAGATCGCAAAAGCTGCGATTCCCTAAAATGTTTGCCTCTCTACTACGACTTTTGTTCCTCGTGCCATGTTACCTGTGGGTCGCTCCTTGGACATGCACTGGACTTTTGGTCGGTCTGATTTGTCAGACCAAGGGGGTAGAGTACGCCATGCACCGAGGTACGCTAGGAATCTTCGGCCCAGGCGTTGCCCGGCTTCTGAGAAAAGTTCCAATCGCTGGGGGAGCCAAGGCGATGACCCTCGGGCACTGCATTCTGGCTGTCGACAGAGAATCCTGGCGTGAAACGTTCTCTCATGAATGGATTCACGTTAGGCAGTACCAATGGTTTGGTCCGTTTTTTGTCCCGGCCTACTTTATGGAATCCGCGTGGCAATGGTTTCGAGGGCGCGACCCGTACCGTGATAATCGATTTGAAAGACAAGCATACAAGTGGGAATAGGCATCGTTGCCTCAACCACGGACCAATACCAAGCGGTTTTCTATCGTGGAAGCTTTAAATTCATAAAATCGTTCACTTGGTTTTTGATCGCAGTCTCCGTCGGCAATCGTTCCATGGAACTGGCGCCATAAAAGCCATGTATGTCGCAGCGATCCAGAACGTACTGTGCATCATCCGGCATGGCTATCGGTCCACCATGACAAAGAACAATAACATCGGAACGAATGGATCGTCCTGCATCAGCTATCTCGGTGACTCGGCGTACGCAATCATCTAGCGTCAATGCGGATTCCGCTCCGATAACGCCACCGGTAGTCAATCCCATGTGAGCCACCAAAATGTCGGCACCGGCTTTGGTCATCTCGATCGCTTGGTCTTTGTCGAAAACGTAGGGAGTCGTAAGTAGATCAAGTCGATGCGCCGCCGCTACACAATCGATCTCCAATCCATAGCCCATACCGGTTTCTTCCAAGTTCGCACGGAACATTCCATCGATAAGACCGACGGTTGGAAAATTCTGTATTCCTGAAAAACCCAGATCAATGAGTTCTTTTAAGAAGTGTTCCCGAATCATAAATGGGTCCACGCCACACACCCCCGCAATGACCGGCGTGCGCGAAACGATGGTCAAAACCTCCTTCGCCATGTCTTTAACAATCTCATTCGCATTGCCAAACGGAAGCAATCCTGACAGCGAACCTCGACCGGCCATTCGATATCGGCCCGAGTTGTAAATCACGATCAAATCGATGCCGCCGGCTTCCTCGCATTTTGCACTGATGCCGGTCCCTGCACCTCCGCCGACGATTGGTTCTTTTTTCGAAATCTTGTCACGCAGTCGCGTCAAAATCGATTCCCTAGATTGCCGTGCCATCCTAATGCCTTGCTTGAACGGAGTTGGTGAGTTTCTATAAACGCGAACGAGCTAATCACACATGCCAGCTTTTCTCATTCCCCATAATTCTACGAAGCTGCTAACCAGTGCCTCTGCGAATTCGGGTGAATTGATGTGATAGGGCAATCGAATCAATTGCCGATCGTCGGTGTGATTCAATCGACTTTGCAGTTCATCGAACAATGCGTTGTTTGCCTGCGGATCATAAAACAATTGTCCCGATTGATCTAGAGAAGACACGCCATGTTCTGGAACAAGCAATCTGATTGGAGTTCGAGATTCGTTCAGCTTGGTCGCCATAAACCGTGCGATGCTTCTGTTCTCGTCGACATCAGTCCGCATCAACGTCACTTGTGCATTGTGCTGATAGAGTAAACGATCACGATAACGAATTGGAACCGTTTCCTTTGATCCAAAGTTGACCATATCCAGAGCTCCTAAGCTCACAACAAGGGGAATCTCGGCAGCCAGCATTTTTTCGAAGCGATTGGGTCCGCAGGAAAAAACACCACCCGCGATTTCGTCGGCAACCTCAGTCGTCGTGATATCGAGCACGCCAGAGATTAAACCAGAAGCTACCAACAATTCCATAGCCCGACCGCCGCTTCCGACGGCATGAAAGACCAAACAGTCAAACCCCTTTCTCTCAAGAGCCGTTCGTACGTGATTGACGCACGGGGTCGTTACTCCGAACATGGTCATGCCTATGGTCGGTTTGCTTCGGGCCGGAGGTGCGACGTGTTGTACCATTCCTGCCATGGCGTGGGCCGCATTGCTCAATACAACATGCGACACGGTATTGATCCCTGCGATATCAACCACCGAAAACATCATAAGAATATCGCTGCAGTCGACGTACGGGGCGACATTGCCGCTGGCGACCGTGGATACCATGATCTTAGGCAAGCCAATCGGCAACGCTCGCATGGCAGTTGTAATGAGCGATGTTCCGCCGCTACCTCCCAAGCCGATCACACCTGACACTCGGCCGGCCGAATACTCAATGTTCAAAAAGCTCGTCAATGCACCAGCCATCACCGCGATTGCGGCCCCGCGATCGTCGATCTTTCCCTGAGCAGGCGGGGCTGCTGATAAGGACGAAAGCACTTGATCACGAGTCACATCTGGGGTGACTAGAGGAGGGTTCTTGGTCCCGACGTCAATCATGCGAACGGAAACACCTGTCTGCTGCAGGCGGTCTCGTACAAAGGCGAGCTCCTCACCTTTCGTGTCCATTGTCGCAACCAAGTATACATATCCCGCCATGTTTATTGCCTCCCCGATGCTTCTCAATTCATCGCTCTGATTCGGGCGTTCACGACCCAAATATCGATCCTAACTGTAACGAAAAAGAGGTTGTTCGCTACGCCACCCTTTGCCTGGAGTTCGTTTGCTGGGTAAGCTTTTCCAGGTCACAGGGGCCAGACTAGGATGAGAATCGGTCCTTCATGACCAGTGCGGCAGTATCCCGCAATGTTTTTTCCGTCTCCGATCACGAGTATTGCAATTATGAAAAACAAAATCACCTCTCCTTACCTTTTGGCAACCGTCGGTGTCGCTCTGTGCACCATCGCAATGTCTGTTTCACTCCTCACCGCTCAAGAAAAAGAGAGCCGAATGCTACGTCACGTTGTGCTGTTCAAGTTCAAGGATACGAGTTCCAAAGAAGAAGTGGAAAAGGTTGTTGATGCCTTTCGTTCACTCAAGACATCGATCCCGCAAGTCGCCGATTTCGAATACGGCACGGATAATAGTCCAGAAGGTCTCGCTAACGGATTTACGCACTGTTTCTTGATAACCTTCAAGAGCGAAGCCGATCGCGATGTTTATCTGCCTCACCCTAAGCACAAAGAGTTCGTAGAAGTCCTTAAGCCCCATTTGGATAAAGTCCAAGTGATCGATTACTGGGCAAACAAATAATCGATTGGCTCGGCAGCATTCTTTGGCGGCTTGGCAAGATCGCGGCTTGGCAAGCTGCAGCGGGGCAAATAAACTATCGAGCCCTCGACTCATACCAACCGGTTTGATCCTCGCTTAACTAGCCGATAGACAGCCGGTCTGTTTATCCAGTCAGCCGGTCTGTTTATCTCGGCAGCCGGTCTGTTTATCTCGGCAGCCGGTCTGTTTATCTCGGCAGCCGGTCTGACTATTCACTCATCCGATCGCAATTCTCTAAGATGCGACCGACTCTAATTTTTTCTTCTCAATGAGCTTATCGAGCTCGACACGCAGCACCCCGAGAATTTCATCATAGGGGTATGCGCCGAGAGATTCCTCACCCTTTTTTAAGTTCACTTTGCTCGGGCCGCACCATAGTCCCAAATCTGCATCATCTGTTTCTCCTGGTCCGTTGACGCGACATCCCATGACTGCAATGGTGATTGCATAATCTTTTGCGTAAGTCGTCATTTCCTTGACGTCTTGAGCGAGTTCGACGAAAGCCTCGTTTTCGACGCGCGAACAGCTAGGGCAAGAAATGATATTCAGCTTGGAAGGGTCAAGCGCCACAACGGATCTAAGCCGACCGTTTCGAATGTCATCGATAATCTGATTGCCCGCTTCAATCTCCATCGCTTTCTTCGAATTTGGTACAGTCAAACTGACCCGGATGGTGTCGCCAATACCTCGCCCAATCAATTGTTCAAAGGCGATGCGTGTTTTGATAATGCCGTCAGGCGGCAAACCCGCTTCGGTCACGCCGAGGTGCAAAGGAATGTCGGGTCGCTGCTCCGCGAAACGGCGGTTCACTTCGACGACTTTGCTTGGATCGCTATCCTTGAGCGAAACGACAAATCGAGTAAAGCCAATCGATTCCAGCAGTTCGCAGTGCTCCCAAGCCGATGCGAGCATCGGTCCCAATGAATCCTTGTCGTCAAACTTTTCCTTTTGTGCAGGGTCCACGCTACCGCAGTTAACACCGACTCGAAGAGCACAGTCGTGGGCTGCAGCGGTTTCAGCAATGAACTTTACCTTGTCTTGCCAGGGACGATTTCGCTCGTGATGATACAAATGTCCTGGGTTGTATCGCACCTTATCTTGAGCCCCGGCTCGATGTAAATCGTTAACGAGGGCGACGGTAGCATCAATGTCCGTCGTGTGAGTGGCCGTCATGCTTTGGACCGCAATCGGATGGGCTGAACCGATAAAAATATTGCCGACTTTGACCGATCGAGTGGGATTTCTCTTAATTTCCATGTGCTCTCTTCTCAACTAGGACTCTACGACAGCCTCTAACTATAACGAGTTGGCAATTTCCTCAAACAGCTTTTGCCTTTTCTTCAGCGGCGCTCCCTCGGAAATAGTTCGGCAACAAAGCGATAGGATCGATTTGCAACCCCTTAGCCCACTGCTGGAGCCCCAATTTTGCAACGAATCTGGCATGCGGCTCAAACTCTTGCTCGCCAAACCAGGAAACCTCTGCAACCCATTGCTTTAAATCCCCCTCGACAAGCTCCCGGTCCACGAATCTGCGAATCCTCTCCACTCCCGGACCAACCATCGCATGCGCCGTGGGCTCGGGGTCTACAGATCGGCAGCCTTCTAGAAATTCGACCAAGTCCACCACCTTGCTTTCCGAATACCGACCGACACTATCTTTCGACTTAACAAAGATCTGCCCCCGATAAGCATCCAGAGTGGCATGGATACAGCAGCCAGCGGGCACCTTTTCCCTAAGATTAGCGTTGCACGCCGCTTGTAATTGAATCACATCGAGAGTGTCGACACCAATCACGGGAATCCCTATGGCATAAGCGATCGATTTGGCGGTGGCGATACCAACCCGGAGCCCTGTAAACGATCCGGGACCATTCACGAGAGCAATGCATCCAACATCCGATAACGGAATGCGACTCTCGCGCGTCAACTGATGAATGCATTGAGCAAGTGACTGCGCCGAACCAATCGTGCGCGGAAGTTCGATGGATGCCATGGAATCCAGAGAGTCAGCCTTTGGACTGGCTATGGCAACGGAACCGAACTTTCCGCTTGTCTCAATTGCTAGGATATGGCTCATCAGCCTTGTTCCGGAGTGTCTCTAGTCAGCATTTCTGCAAAGGTGCGTACGAGCGTACCTGTTCCACCAGCATCGCACCACGCTTTCGCAGAATCCAGAAATGCTGGACCCGCTATATCCAAATGGGTCCACGGTGTTTTCCCGACAAACTCTTGCAAGAACTTGGCAGCCGTGATCGCGCCTCCCCATCGCCCTTCTCCGACGTTCTTTATATCTGCGATTTTGCCCACGATCTGTTCGGAAAAGAAATCGTACATAGGCAACGGCCAGACATATTCACCGAATTCGTCGGCAGCACTTGTGATTTCTGATTGCCATTCCTTATCGTTAGACATGGCTCCAGAGATATCGTTCCCCAAGGCGACCACACACGCGCCCGTTAACGTGGCAAAATCAACGATCTTGCTCGGTTGCGAATCGAGAGCAACACTCAAACAATCAGCGAGCACCAATCTTCCTTCGGCGTCCGTGTTGTGGATTTCAATGGTCTTTCCACTTCGGGCCATCAATACGTCCCCCAATTTGAAGGCGTTACCAGAAATCATGTTCTCCACCAAACCAACCACGCCGACTAAATTGCATTTCGCATTGAGCATGGCGGCAGCTTGCATGATTCCCAAAACGGTCGCAGCACCAGCCATATCGCATTTCATGGTGAGCATGCTATCCGATGGCTTTAGGGAATAACCACCGCTGTCAAAAGTCACTCCCTTGCCGACCAACGCAATCGGAGGTGCCGTAGAATCGCCACCGCGATATCTCATAATCGCTAACCGTGGCTCGCACGATGAGCCGCGAGCCACACCGAGCAATGCGCCACAACGCTCCTCTTCCAGCTTCGATTTATCCCAAATCTCGACTTCGAATTTGTATTGCTGGCCTGAGCGGAAAATTTCTTCTACAAAAGATTCGGGATGCAAGTAGTTAGCAGGCATGTTGACTAGTTTGCGAGTCAGGTTGATTGACTCGCCAATGACCGATCCTTTGAGCAAGTTGTTTTCATGGACCCCAACCCACTCGCAGTACTCTGGCTGTACAAGAGATTTTTCCTGTCGAAAGAGATCTTGGCCTACGCATGCAACCATGGCTCCGCAAAGAGCCGCTCGCTCGGCGATCGGTGTCCCGCTGAATCCGGCAAAACGAACTCGCTCTCGATACATGGTGGCGATCCGTTTCATGGCCGCGCCCGCTGCGCGATTCGCAACCCGAGGAGGCATGTTCTGCTGTTCGCCTGTGCCAACGATCAATAATTGCGACGCCGCCACACCCAAAACGGAATAAAGAGTGGTCAGCTGATTCGGGTCCGTGGAGACTTCGCCGGAATCAATGAGCTTTCCTAGGAAACCACCTGTCGCTTGATCAAGTTCGAGAACGAGCGGCGAGTTCCTCCATTGATCCGAAATGGCAACGACGAGAACATCGCAAGGACTCTGAATCCACTGCTGAGGAGCGGCAATACATCTCATGGAGGTTTAGCTGAGTTGGTGGTTTGATTCAAATCCCAATGAAATCGCGACGGCACAGTCGGAAGCAGAAATAATACGAGATCGCTGGGAATACGATTCTAACGATTCGGGCCTCTTCATCCAGGAGCCATAGGGCACTCAATCGTGCTTAGTTCTCGCTTTGATCACTTTTCCATCGGGAAAGGCTTCGCAATCGCTACAAAAGGCAAGCCACTATTTCTGATAGATCGGTAAGAAGTGATGATTCACCGACAAACTCAGGATGGCTAACGAAGTGCTATACACCTCTCCAATGCCCTGCTCTTCGCCCGCCGGACTAGTCCATGAGCCGCTCTTTTGCTGCCCCTCCAGAAGAAAAGCTCTAACCTGCTCCTGCGCTATCCGCGCTGCGTCGCCGCCCCGTTGATGCATAGCCTGCGAGTAATAGTATAACCCGTACATTAAATAGCGATCATCGCGCTTCGGAGGATGATCGAGCAACCAGTCTGTTGCCCCTTGAACAATCTCGGAATCGTAGTCGCCGCAAACTTGAATCGCCAACAGTCCAGCCGAGGTCATGGTGAAGGTGGGATTTCTCTGATTCGGTTCATAGGAAAATCCGTTCTTTCGCTCCAACGGCTTCTTGTCTAGTCCAAGCGGAGATGTGAAAGAACGTGTCAAATAGGACACCGCCTCGTCAATAGTCTCTGCAGGTACATCGAGACCATCGTTCTTGGCACTGCGTAGTGCCATCAATTGCCAAACAGACACAGATAGATCGCTATCCTCGGAGATCGGCGTGTATCGCCAACCACCTCGCGCGGATGAACTCTTTCGCACCCTTTGGCTCTTAACAATGAGGTCGATTCCCTTTTGGCAACGATCATGAATCAATTTGTCCATTTCCTCGTTCTCACCCATGCCCAGCATTTCAGTGAGCATCAACGTTACGATTCCATGACCATACATTCGCGATCCATCGTTAGCGCCAAAATATCCGCTCGAATCTTGTCGCTCTGGTTCTAAGATGAACTGTAACGCCTCTTTCATCGCAACCGACTGATCCGATCCGTCGGTCACTTGATGCCCGACAGATGCCATAGCCATAATCGCCAATGATGTCATGGCACTCGCGTTGCCTCGATCCACAATCGAACCATCCGGCTTCTGCTGTGATAGCAAGTACTCTATTCCTCGCTCGATCGCGGCATTGGTCTTGTTATCTTGCGCGACAAGCTCACTCGCAAACAATGTAATCAGAACACCAAAAACGAGAAGTGACGAAAACGTTTGAACCGCCCTCGTATAAAGCGAGACGTATTTTAGACCACTCATCGTCGACGTCTCGGTTGTTGCATAAGATTGATGGGTGTGAATACGCCGTCGTTCTCTTCGGCTATCGTCTCCAAGGCTTGATAGCCGATCGCGCTATGCAACAGATAGGTGTGAATTGGTATCTTGATTTCGTATTCCTCGTCACTGACCATTTTGCGATTCAACACTCGCAACCTGCTGATGGAGTCGTCAGAAATTTCTCCATCCGATAACAGCATGATGGCATCTGGCTTTAGTGAGAGTGCCATCATCAAGCTAGATGCCGGCAATGTCTGGCCACCCAGCCTTATTCCATTAAGCCAGTTTTGCAATTTCTTGATCGATTTTTTTGAAGGACGCAGGAAAGAGCCTTTGGGTGGCGCCTCGCCAAACATGGGATGACATTCCGAGTCGAATCCAATTACGAAAAAGCGTTGATCCGGCGAGAGCCCTTCCACACAACGAACCAACTCTTCCTTTAAGGACTCCCAACGCTCGCCACTCATCGAACTCGACGAATCGATCACGAACACGAATCGGTTTCCGACAAGCTCCGTACCATAAAATTCTGCCGCCGCGGTCCCGACCCCTTCTCCCATAACGTCACTTTCGACATCGTTGAGCGACGATAAAGCAGACCGTAGTCCCTCCGCAAGAGACTCTTCCGAATCCGACTCCGCGTTCGCTTCCAATGCCACATCAAAACTGGTCAACATGGCCTGCACGGACTTCTCCGACACTGGCTCTTCCGGCAAATTGGTCTCCGCTTCCAACGAAGCGGATGCAAACGACTCATTCGACAAAGAAACGGATTCCGCAGAACTATCCAAAGCTAGCTGGATCGAACCGCCCTCTTGGCCCGCACCACCCATCGAATAAACGCATGCCAAAATCAAGCAAAACGACAAATGCACGACACAACTTGTCAAGAACGGAATCCATTTGCTCAGCAATGGCGTCGCATCGGGCCTTTCTTCGTCGTTTGTCACCATTTCGAGTTAATCCGTGCCATCTTGAATCCAAAGGACAGCGTTTTTTGGGCCGTGTGTTCGTGGGCAGTGTGTTCGTGGGCCATGTGTTCGGCGATGGGCTCTGGAGGATAGAGCTTTGAAAAACGTTGCTCAATACCTACCGACCAAACCTCGCGAAATGACCCATCACTATTCTAGAGGGATTCGCCACCCGCCTTCAACTACATCTGCGAATAAAACCCGAGAAACAAAAAGCTAGCCTCTGGGATTGTTTTTTGACGAGTCTTTAGGCGGTCGAGGGATAAAGCGATAAGTCCCAAGATTCTCCTTCGCAATTTTTTGCATTTCTTTCGCGTGCTCTTCCTCAAAGAAGTGGATGACGTGTACCGGCACCTTGGGGACGTTGTCAGAAATGATGTCGTTCGATCGATTGACGCGTTCTAAGAATTGGGGGATGTCTGCACGTGTTGCACCATCGAACAACATAAAGATCGCATCGGGATCCATCTCAATCGCGACTTCGAGTGCATCACTCGGCGGCCATCCATCTTTTTGTACCGAAGTCGTTTGAAGCCATGCAATCGCTTTTTGGACGTTTTCTGGTGTTGCATAAACAGGAGCCGTTAACTCGTCCTCTCCCGGAAACGAAAGCCGCTGCATCTCTTTACCAAACATGATCATGAAAAACTTTTGTTTCGGTTTCATGCTCATCAAGGACCGGATCATCTCGTTTCGAGCATTGTCAAAAGCGTTGTCGCGACGCATGCTAGGTGAATTGTCAACGAGATAAACAAACGAGTTGCCAGTCGCTTGCAAACCAAAGAATGCGGCACCCTGCATTGATTTGGTTTGTGCCATGCCCGACATGGCGTTCTTCATTTGATCCGCTAAACTCGAGCCTGACTCCCCTCCGACAAGCCCCTCGACATTCACTGCTACATCGACCGACGGCACGCTCACCTCAGCTGTCATGCTGCTGACTTCCGGCGATGCGATTTCAGTCGGCGACACCTCCTCTTCAAGTGTTTCCGCTTCGCTCTCAAGCGGCGTTTCCGTTAACGCAACGTCCGACTCCATGGGGGCAGAAACGATGGCAACCTTTTCGGGCGGATCCGCTTGCTGGATTACGATAAAGGCTAAGATCAAGACGAATGCGACGTGTACGACTACACTCCCCACGACGTCTAATTTCGCGAACACTCGCTTGGCTGTTTTGGAACGATCCGGTACCGATTCTATCTGGACAGCCGGCAAGCTATCGGCCCGCTCTTTAGCTGCTGTCGCCATTTCATTCCACACCGAGGGATCAGTCGGATCAGTCGGATCAGTCGGATCAGTCGGATCAGTCGGATCAGTCGGATCAGTCGGATCAGTCGGATCAGTCGGATCAGTCGGATCAGTCAGATCAGTCAGATCAGTCGGATCAGTCAGATCAGTCAGATCAGTCAGATCGGTCGGATCGGTCGGATCGGTCGGATCTGCCTTAACTAACGCAGCGTTGGCCGCAGTCGGCAACAATGGCCATGGCTCCGTGCGTCCTTCGATCAGGCTGCCGTTCTTCTCTAGCCAATTTTCTAACTCCGCTGGCTTACCCTCTTCAGCGTTCTGAATCGCTAACTCCAAACTGGCAGCAGCAGCGTGATACAACGCCGCTTGCTCGCGATACTTCAGAGCGACGAGCGCTTTCTGTGCGCGATCAAGACTCGAGCCGTGCGCCGACGAGGGGCTTTTTGAATTCATGGTTATCGACGGGCCAGTTTGGACTATTAGATGCTCTAAAGCTTTGATTTTCAGGCCGATCGAATGTCCCGTCAAGCAGAAGTCGATTAAGTTTTGCCGCTCACGCCCCTAAATCTCATCAGACTATGCTGTCTGAATGGACTCTTCGACCTCGAGCAAATTGGCAATGCATTCGATCCCCTCAATGTTCCTCAGCGATTCCTGAATCATTTGTTTTTGGTAGAAACTGTCCACCTTGCCACGCAAAATAACCTTGCCCGGAGCACTCTCAAGATAGATTCGAGACCGAATGGAGTGCGGATTCTTTTGAATTGCTCGATCGATACGATGAAGAAGTGGACCAGATGCCATCTCGTGAACTCCAAGTTACCAAACAGCGTTCCAGGATGGGAGCCAAGCCTGGAAGAGGGGAGAGAAAACTTCCGAATCTTTACCCCCATTTCAATTGATCGATCACAATCCTCTCTCAAAATCGTTGCTATAATGCGTTGCTATAATGATATTCGCGGTCCGTCAAATGCGTTTGTAACGAATGGACCAGACTTACCTTCCGTTTCGCCTCCTTTCCGCTTCCTTCCCGTATGAGCTTCCTGATGAAACCTATTCTCTCTGTCAATTCGGTCGGTGTTATTCCCTCGGCATTCTCCAGACTCGGTCTGGCTGCGATGGTTGGCTTGGCCTGCGTCGGCTCCCCCACGATCTCGACTCAAGCTGATGCTGCAAACCCCGCACTGGATAGCAAAGATGAAAAAGGAGTAAGCCTCTTCGATGGCAAATCGCTTGCCGGTTGGAAGGGGCTGGCTGAAAACTGGAGCGTCCAAGATGGAGCGATCACGGGGGTCAACACCGCCGAAAATCCCATCCAAAACAACACGTTCTTGGTTTATGAAAAGTCATTCTCCGATTTCGAATTGGTTTTGAAGTTTCGAATTGAAGGAGGAAACTCCGGTATCCAATATCGCAGCAAACTGATTGACGCGGACAAGTTTATCGTCGGAGGCTACCAAGCGGACATCGATGCCAGCGGCCGCTACATGGGAATCAATTACGAAGAACGGGGCCGCGGAATTCTCGCGGAACGAGGCGAGGTGATCGCAATCGACGACAAAGGCAGCAAATCCAAAGTAGAATCTTGCGGTAACCCAGACGAACTAAAAGCCAAGATAAAGATGGACGACTGGAACGAGTATCGCGTCGTAGCGAAAGGGGCGGTGGTGCAGCACTTTATCAATGGTTCGCTCATGTCCGAAGTTCGCGACTCTGAATCAGCCAAAAGTGCAAGCGATGGGGTTATCGCTTTCCAGGTCCACGCTGGCCCCGCGATGAAAGTTCAATTCAAAGACATCGTGATTCATCAGTAACACGCGGTCACTCTCGTGCAGCCGTCAAGTCACATCGCTCGGGCAACATCGCTCGGGCAACATCGCTCGGGCAACATCGCTCGGGCGATTGGACGGCCGCGCAGGCATTCGTCCTGTCGATCGCATGCTACAAAAAAACGGAAAAGAGATCTCAGTTTGATCTCGGCCCATTAAAAAGCTGCTACACTATGCCGCAGTTGAGTTCTTAGCGGGTGTCATCGGCTCCTTGATCGGAGCAGACTCCAACCCCCCGCGTAAACAAGTGCCAATGTAATGAATTGCTCAGTTTGTTATATCAAAGAGGCAGCGTGTGTCCTTCCGAATCCTTTGCGCAGACGAATGTGAAACGATCCAAAAAGGAATCCAATGGGTCGCTATCCAAAGCCAATGCCCCATTGAGAAATTCGTTTCGAACATATCGGACCTGGAAACAGCCATCCAGCAAGAACATTTCGATGTCTTGATCACCGACTTGAGGCTTGGCCCCCACAACATGATCGAATTCGTTGGCGATACCAAGAAACATCTGCCTGAATTGAAAGCGATCTTGTACACAGCGGTTCCGAATGCCTCACTGGTTGCCCAAGCGCTCGCATACCAATTTTACGACGTCGTCTTTAAATCTGGACCCGCAGAAAAGTTGGTCAAATGCTTGCGAGCAATCGGTACCGGACAACCCCCTGCCGATTCGCCCATGCTTACGGTTAAAGCCTTCTTGGAGCTGAAACGCCCCGATATGTTTTCGACATTACCTGTTCAACTCACCAAACGGGAGCAACAAGTGCTCATCCATCTAGCGCTCGGCCTTAGCAACAAGGAGATTTCCGCCGCAGTCCGAATTAGCATCGAGACCGTAAAAGAACATGTGCAAAATGTGCTTCGTAAACTTTCTCTCAACGATCGAACCGCAGCTGCCGTTTGGGCTTTGCGTGCCGGTGTCCCCGATCTGGAACTGCGGATGTAGATCAAGCCGCTTGAGCGTTCGCCAATCTTAAAATTTTCCAAACTCTAGGCGAGTTCGGCTACATTCCAAACTCTAGATGAGTTCGGCTACTTTCCAATCTCTAGGCGAGATTGGCTACTTTCCAAACTCTAGGTGAGTTCGGCTACTTTCCAATCTCTAGGCGAGATCGGCTACCGGGTAACTAGCTGACTAGAGAGTGAGTCGCAATGGCTTTAGCACCGAGCGTTGACGTTGCCATGTCAACAATATGCTGATGGTGAGTAAAGAACAATACTTGGGTTCGATTGGACAACTCTGACAGAACCTCCAACGTAGCGGCACATCGCTGGTCATCAAAGGTTATCAAGATGTCGTCCACAATGAACGGCACCGGCTCATGTCGCTTTAACCACTCCTCAAGGCTCGCGATTCGAAGCGATAGGTAAAGCTGATCCGCTGTTCCCTCACTAAGACCCGCTAAATGCAAACGCTCGCCCGTCGATCGCTCTGCAACCAACAATGGCCCTTGATCATCAAAGTCTGTTTGCAAGCCAACAAAACCGCCACACGTAAGTTTGCAAAACAACTCACTTGCACGCGATAACACGGGAGCTTGGTTCTTCTTGCGATGCGATTCCATCGCCGTGTTGAGCAATACAGATGCTAACCGCAATACCGACAATCGCTTGGCATGTTCTGCTATCTCTGCCGCAACACTTTCACATTGAGCATGCTTCTCCGCAGCGATGCCGCTGCCGTTCCAATGAGCAAACTTTGCTTTGCTTTCCCTGATGTCACCCAAGATGCGGTCTCTTTGGTCCGATAAACGTTTCAGCTCACTCGATAGTTCTTGGATTATGGACGGCAATGGACGGCAATTGATCAACTCGTTCACGCTCGGCCCTAACCTGATCTAAGAATTCTTCTAAGTCCAACCCGCCACTAAACTGCATCAATTGCTCTTGGCAATCTAAAACGCGAGCCAGCCATGATCGCTTCAAATCTGCCTGATGCCCAATCTCTAAAATCCTGGAAACATCGGTGCATCCAGCTTGTTCGCAAAGCTGACTTAATCTGGCATCTATTTGACTGAGCATCTCTTTGTCACGCAGAAGCGATCTGCTTTTCGATGCGACCTCTGATTGCTTTTCGACTAAACGGCTCTGATCCGTTTCATTCTTGACCCTCAAGTTATCCAGCATCGAAACGATTTCTTCGCTGGATCGTCCAGCCAACTCAGGGGCCAATCGATTTACAATTTGTGCTAACTCTGACTCGAAATTCTTGATGTCCGTCGACATCGTTCCGATGCGATGATTCAATTCCTTGATCTTGATGTGCTCGACGAACAGTTGCTGCAGATTGGAGTGCACGCTTGCGGCTTGTGTCGGCGTCGCGTTGGCATCCAAATTGAGCTTTTTCATTTGCAGCGCCCAAGCATCACGCCATTCGTTCAGCGATTTTTCACACGAGTGCAAGGATAGCTCGGCTACCTTTAGCTCGGCCAACAAATTATCCTGCGAGGCTATTTGCATCGTTCGCTGATTTTGTTCTCGTTGCAACTCGGTAAGTTTACGTTTGGCAACTTTTAAAATCCCAGATAATGATTCTTGTGGTAACTCACCATGGAGCGTTTCTACTTTGGACGTGTTGACGTCACGTGCTGAATTGAGCGCGGCCAAAACTTGCCGAATTCTCGTAACGCAATTTTGCACTCTCTCACGCAAACTCGCGACCTCGATTCTCTTCGTTCGCAACTGATTAGCGAACCCCCGCACTACCTCTGCCCGCTTGTGCCAATCCAGCATTTCGGAGGTGGTCTTTGCGTCGATCCCCACAGGCTCCCACAGTTTTCGCCATGCGTCTGATTGGGATTCAAGCTCTTTGCGATTCGCCTCCAAGTAGCTCATCTGGGTTTCTATCATTCGTTGCTTGCGTGCTACGGAGGTTTGGAATGCGACCTTTTTAGCAACAACATCAGCATTTTCCCGCATTCCGTCCGCAATGTCGTCCGCTCGCTTGACCGACTCCTCGTACGCCTCTTGCAAGGCGTTCGTATCGCCATCGAACAGACCTTGCTCTTTCCAAGAGATTTTGTCTTTATCTTGGGTTGCACTCCCCGTTTTCCAATCGTCCAAAACATACTGCCAGAGGGTCTGTCTATCTGTACGACTCTGATAGAGGACGTCAAAGGTCAGTATCTCCCGATCGCGTTCCAGTTCCGTTAAAGCCCAGTGTTCTTCGTCGACTGACTCTTGATGCTGCCGGATCTGGTTTTGAATCTGCTCCCTCTTTTGCTCAAGCTCCTCGAATTTCTTTTGGAAATCCGATATGACTGATTGAGATGGAATAAGGAGTTCCTCGAATTGCTCAAGTGTGCCATTCCACGGAGACAACTGCTTTATATGGGTGTTGGCATCAGACTCCAACTTAGAAATTTCCGTTTGCAACGTTGCGAGCTTTGTGTCGAGATCCCCGTCTCGTTGTGAAGAATCGATTTCACTC
>JALOQS010000234.1 GCA_025459355.1 Pirellula sp. | reverse complement strand
TCAGGAAGCGACTGTGTGCACAGAACGAAGCGACTGTACAGATCTCGAATCGTCAAGGGTTCGAATCGATTGTTATCCCGTGTACGCCACCATCCCTTGAAATCGACGGTCCACACGTGGTTCGGTCTCTTCGCTTCTATCCGGTTGGTAATGCGTCCGGATTCGTTGCTGGGCTTGCGTGTCTTTCGCTCAACGAGTCCCGCATTGTCCAATACTCTTTTGAAAGTACTATCTGATGGAAGTTCGCAATCTGGATAGGATCTCGCGAAAACCATTCGTATTTTACGAGGCCCCCAGCTGGGATGCGCCAACTTGAGCTTAACGATCTTGCACACGCTGTTCTCACCAAGTTGTTGGGGGCTGCTGTCTGGCCGCCTAGACTGGTCGCTTAGCCCTGTTAACCCCTGTTCGAGGAACCTTTCTTTCCACTTGTAACCTGTTTTTCGACTGATGCCGAACTCCTTGCATAGGTCGTTAAATGGTACTTTTGCCTCAAAAATTCGAAGGACAAATTCGGTTCTAACATTCATAACACTGGTTTCTTTCCATGGCATCACAAAGTCTCCTTGGACTCTGTGTTTACCCTAAAGTGTTACCCATGTCTTGAACCTAAGGCGCCACCCATGTCATGAACCTATACCCTGGAGGAAAACGCATTCACTCCGGCCTCATACCTCCGGTCTCTCGCCTGTTAACACAGAGAGCCCTGGCTTGGAAGAAACCTCAAACGCACCTTCGACGGATTCCGCAAAGAATTGTGACTGGCGCTGGCCGCGATCGACTTTGCGTATGGCTAGGTAACGCAGGACACCGTCTAACAGCAGCGAGACCAGTTCAGTTCGCATTTCTTCGGGCGACATTTTCTCAACGCTTTTCGGTGGCATCATCATCCTCGTCAAGCGTCATTGACCTTCAACCGAGCAGCTAGGACGTGTTTACACGGACCACGTTGGCCTTGATGGCGACTGAACCAAATGCAACTGCATCGATCTCCCTCTGGACGCAGGCGTACAAATTGGTTGAATCCCGAGCTTGGTACTTCTACGTCGTATTGATCACCATCCTGACGCACGATCCGGACTGCGCCGCTGTCGAACAGTTTGCGGGCTGCGCGCAGTCGCGGTTGGTCTTTCTCGATTGCATCCACATCCAAAGGCAACTCTCTATGAAAGTGATAACCGCTGTGTGCATCGAACCCAGCTAGTCCACGCGTTGAAAGTGCAAAAAGTGCAGCCCTGGCCTGCTCAACGCTGCACCCCAAGCGTACTGCCAACTCCGCTGGATCAAGCTGACTTTGCCACCCCAGTAAATCGTATAGGTCATCGACTAGTGTTTGCCATTCGTTTTCCGCAAGCGCTGTTAGCACTTGACCTTCGCCCGAAAACCCTCGCTGCATTGCCGGGCTAAGCACGAGCCAGAACCTGCCGACCATCGTTTCGACAGTAACGGCGGAAGTTTGAGAATCTGCATCGCTCCAGAAACCAACTTCGTCGGCGACTGATAGAAGTGGCAAGATCACCCGCAAACGCTCTGCGCCTCCAATCGGCATCGCGTCTGTTTGCGCTCGCTGGCTCAGACGAATCGAGCTACCTCGAACCACGAGGTGTTGCAGGCCTGAACCGCACTTTGCAACGCTTTGCAAAAAGGGAGCAATTGTACCGGGGCGAAACGAATAGCGGCGTGTTAATCGCGACTGATAAGCCTGAACTTCACTTAGCCCTTTCACCCAACGCTTTGGCAGAGCCACTTTTTTCTCAACCGTTTTCATAGATTCCGTCTGGATCGAGACGCTATCGCATGTGATCGCGAGCGAAGTATCATCGCTGCGGCTGATCCTTGCTAAGTGTGCAATCATCGGCGGATTGAAATCGACATTCGTCGTCCCAAACGTCTGCGACGCTTCAGCAAACGCCCGCGGATCCAAGTCGACCCTCGCATAAACTCCGCAACATCCACTAAAGCCCTCGAAACGTACCATGCTAGGACTGCTCGTCGCGATTGGGTCCATCTGCGGTGGACGAGCGTCAAAAAAATGGGTCCGCACGACGTGGCTGAGCACGAGCAACAGTCTCGCGGTAACGTCGGGTCGAGTGAGACGCCCATCAAAAAAAGTGTGCTCATTCAATGACGGACCGCTCGATGCCGCCATCACCCAACGTTGATTCTCAAGCGTTGTGGCAAACGGATATTGATAGGCATGATCGATCGACGAATTAGACATGAAAACAACCTTGCAGCTGGAGAACTTGTATAATCGCTCTCCTTATCTGGCTTAACTAATCTAGGAAAACCTCGAATGAACATCGACGCGGTTCAACAAGCAATTCTAAACAAAGATGCCGACGCGGTGGTTGCCGCCGTCGCGAAGTGGGATGAAAAAGAACGCTCCGAAGCGATTGCCCCCCTCAACCTTCTCATGCTGGCTCTCGGATTCGACCAGCACGTCACCGCACCCTGCGAT
Organism: Pirellula sp.; assembly: GCA_025459355.1. GTDB lineage: Bacteria > Planctomycetota > Planctomycetia > Pirellulales > Pirellulaceae > JBKCUI01. Next base: position 3,669 of record JALOQS010000234.1, on the reverse strand, counting down.
TTGCGATTGGATTCACCTGATGTGGTCGCCAAGCGAAAGGCAGACGGAATTTCGCAAATGTCCTACCAGAAAAAGAACATCGATTATGAGATGTCGTACATTGCTTGGCTCGCCAGATACGCTGTCGCTTCGCAGAAGGATTGCGAGCAATTCCCCTGCGTCCCTGACCACGTTGAACGCTCCGTTCAAATCATGGTCGATCGACAGCCACCGTGGTGGCAAGCGTGGTATGCCAATGTCACTGGCGAACACAACTCGATCAGCGCGGACTTTTGGGCACTTCTTTACCAGCGACGCATGTTCGGCGTAGAAGATTTCGCGGCGGTCGCAGGCGTTTTCATTCAAGAATTCCCGGCCGCCTTCGAGAGCTATCCTGAGGCGACTCGACAAGTTCTCAGAGAGATTCCAGCGGCTCGGGAAGTGATCTACGAAGTCCCAAAGGGTGACTACAATTTGTTCGCTGCAAAGTCCTGGCTAGCGATTATCGAATGGGCGATATCCGAGGGATTGATCGACAAGTCGCATATGCTGGCGGCATGCCTCGCGGCGCTAGACCGGACATCGAACCAAACGGATCGAAATGGCGCTTTGATTCTGATCAAGTGTATAGATGCCGATGCGGAGGCCCTCGCGGACCAACAAGCGAATTGGTTACGCTTGGTTGCTGACGATCAACCAGCAGTCGCAGGTTTTGCGATCACTCAATTGCAGACGCTTGAAAAGGCAAAACGAATTGACGCCGAAAGTGCCATCGCAGTACTACCTCATGCGTTTAAGCACTCGACCAAGTCTCACGCACTGAACGCCGTGAAATTGCTGACTCGGCTAGCGATGCAAAAGTCACTACGTCAGAATGCCATCGAGGCCGTCGCGTCAGGCCTAATGCATCCGAATAAAGATGTACAGGCCGCTGCTATGGAAACGTTGCACGAGCATTTGCAGTCAACTGACGAAGAGGCCATGCGTATTATTGCTGGGAGTGTCGAATCGGTCAGTCAGACGCTTCGAAAAGAAGTGGAAGCCTTAACCGCATCGAGTGCGTCGAGTGTCCCTACGACGGGCGGAGGCAATTCGCAGGTGGATACTCAAGTTGCCGACTTGGATTCCTTGGCTGTGCGTGCGTCAACACTGACTGCAGAAATACGGCAGCGATTTCGAATTGATGAAGCAATAGCTGCTGCCGCACAGGGGCGTATCGATGAACACTGTGGCTGGCGCATTATGAACATGTGTGTGCTCAACCAAGCTGTTCCGATTGAGCCCATTCGAACGGTGGAAGAACTGGTTGATGTGACTGCGTCCGCAGTCGAACACTGCGACTCCCCCGACACAGCCGATCGAGTGCTCAGTGGAATCACTCGGTTATGTGACCAACGCTCCGCGAATTTCGAAGCTTTGACGAAACCACTCTCTGAGCGAGCCTGCGCTTACTTCATGAATCGCCCGAATCGTGGGATCGTCGGCGGATTTTTAGGTAACGGATTTTCCAATCTGATCTCTGCCTGGCTCGGGGGCGAACAGGACGAGGACGATTGCCCTCTTCGAGATCCGATCAATTCCTACTTAGCGGAACTCGAGCAACGGATTCGAACCGGAAAATCGTTTTCGCTTTTGTCAGAAGCAACGCATCATGGCGGCTGGATCGATCCTCGAATTTGGGTGGATCGGATTCGCACTCAAGTCGAATCCAACGAAGATTGTTTGGAGAGCGATCTAGTTCGAAGTCTACTGCGGTTGACTCCCGATTTTCGTAGCGAAGCTTGGAAGCATTGTGATGATTTGCCCAAGAAATGGAAACTGCTTACTTCGGTCGCCTTAGGTGGTTCTGTGGTAATGGATGATTCTTGGTCCGCCAATGTCTGGTTCGCGGCCCTAAGGGCACGTGATCCTTGGATCGATCTTTCTAAGGAAATCAGCAAGGAGGAGTTGGATGCAGTACCGGAGCAGTTACTGCAATTGCCCGACGTCGTTTACCCTTCTAATTACCAATGGCGTGTCAATCCCGTTTCCAAATCGAGTGCGCGTCGCGGCCTCGTTTCTTCTTCTCCCATGAAGTCTTTGGAAAACGCAACGCAAGATTTGGATGCTCAACGCGCTCAATTGACCGAACAACTGCTCGACCCCTTAGCCGCTAGTGATGATCTCGAGCAAGTGATGAGCGCATTGAGGAATCTTGAAGGAAGCCAGAAACTGACCTGCGAATTCTTCACGGCAGAACTGCACCACCTGCGAGTTTATCCAGCACCTAGCTATATCTATCCCTACTTTGCAACCCAGTGGCCGATGAAGTTGGATTGGTACTGGTGCCTAGCCACGAATGCGTTGTCGCGTCGCGTTGAGAGCGGCAGTTCTGTGGAAGAGCGTTACAGCCAATTTTTCCTTCCTTTGCTGGACAGCTACCGTCCTCTTTGTCTGATGGCGGCTCGCGCCTTATGGATTGCATCCGTCAGTAAAGATACGAACGCTCGATCCATGGCAATTGATGTATGGATAACCTTAATCAGTGACGATCGATGCGATGTGGAGACATTGATCACCGCCTTTGTCGAAGTTGCAGAAGGAAGTTGGGTTAAGTTCAATCGAATTGGCGAATTGATGACTGAAGTTTCCCGGGTATCGCCTCAGCATGCCTACTTAATCGCGAGCATCCTCGAAGGTATTCTTAGCTGCCTCGACATTCCTGCAAAAGATGTTGCAAAGCTTTTGGAACCACTAAACGAATGCTGTGAACAACTTGGTCGAAGCATTGGCGATGCACTGAGACAGAAGCTTATGCAAATTAAGTCGGGAGGAGCCAAAGCGACAGCAAAAGCACTCTGCGAACGTCAAAACGCATTGACCGAGTCTCAAAAAATAGCGATATCCAACGCTCTAACTGCACGAATCGACCGCGCCCTATCGTGCAATCCTTGATGCTGCAGGATAGAGAAAAGTGGATTTCTTGGAGGGATACTAAAAGTTGTAATACCCACACCAGAGATCGCGAGACCTAATGCCGTTGAGACTCTTGCTATCGGTCCCGTTGCCAAAGTAACGCTCGTGACGTCGTGATTTCGCTTGACCGATTCGTCGCTAATTACCACAGTTTTATCCTCGATTTCGTACTGCCTCAATTCCAGCGACTTACTAACCGAGATAGCCTTTGGCCTCTGGATATCCTGAAAGCCAGCGAGCGAACAGCACTCTGTTCTTGGTTTTGCGATGCATGATCCTGTCGAACGGCGTTGGGCTGGCGACCGATCGATCCGTCGTCGAACTGGAGATAATCTACGGAAAAGCCGAGAGCCAAGTTAACACGCTTGTTGCCGCCCGTTTGCCCATGGTTTTTCGAGTTCTTCGGTCATACGCCAAACGCGACCAACCAGCATTTCACCATGTTAAGCGTCGAAACAAGCGGTCAGAAATCGCTCGAAACCGTCTCCAACTCACTTGCAGACACTGTGTTAATCAAAACCGGGAGCGAAAACGGAGATCTTGAGAGTTCTCATTAGAGAATCGGGTGGCCGCGAGCAACCGGTACGGTTTCGGTCGTTGCCCAGTATCTCTCTTTCCTAACCGAGATATTCTCGCCGGGCGTCGCGGACGCGGAAAAGGCCCAAAACGCCCGAGTAGAAACGAAAAACGCCGGGCGTCGATCTCTCGTCGTCCGGCGTTAACTTTTTGGCGTTT
>JALOQS010000456.1 GCA_025459355.1 Pirellula sp. | reverse complement strand
TAGTACAATGGGAGTGTTTGCGGGGCCTTTCAATGGCGAAGACGTCAAATGGGTGATTCCCGCTACAGATGCAATGATTGTCAGGGACCACACGAAACTAACTGGACGAGGAGGATAGAGGGACACAAATTTCGCAAGAGCCGCAGTTATCGGAGCGATAACAAATGCGATCAAGCCAACAGGAACATACAACGCCTTCTTCCATAATGCGTAGGATTCCAAGGTTTCCAAGGAAGCGGTTGAACTTGGAGTAGGTAGTGTCAAGAAATAGGCCCACGCTAGTCCTGTACTTAGCAAGGCGGTCAGAAGTGCCGCAAACAAGGAGTATAGAATCGATCGCATTAATCCCTGCTTTGCAGCCTGCATGGTCATCAGCCTCGAACGAATGGAAATGCGAACGACCATCGTCACCGAGTCGCGGCTAGGAGACGATCCATTGGAGCAAACGCCGAATCCGCGACTTCGGTGCACGATATTGTTCGTCGAGTAGTCGCTCTCGGTTTCGTAGTGGACCACGAATTAGAACTCTCCCCGATTCTAGCATGCCTTTGCCGCCAGGAAACGCTCCAGGATCGAGTTCGTCGGTTTCAAAGTGGCGGAATGAGCGGCGGGAGTCAGTTGAGTCGTCCCACAAGTCTGTTGGTATTGGTGTCTCACCCAGTGGCACCACATCCCATGTAAACCAGAACATGTCAGCATCGGTCGGATTTTCAATTATGGCAACCGGGTGTCCATCTAATTGGACGTACCAGCGATCAGACTCACTTATAGACAATTCGGGTTGTGGTCTGGAAAGCCAAGTCATTTACATCGCTTCGGTCTTGAGTCCTGGATTCGACGAACGTTGCGGATCACCGAGTCCGCGAATTAATGGTCACTAATCTCAAGGGCGGCGTTTTTCGGACTGCGGTGCATCCGTTGGTTCGCGTTCCTCGTTGAGATACTCCCTCGAAACGTATCCAGTTGTTTTGTAGTCGTCATGACAGTTCATGCAGGAGTCAATGCGCCCACGTGCAAGTACCTGACTTGCATCGGAGTTAACAACAGCGAACTCCCAGTCGCCGTGTTGCTCTGCATATCCAGGAGGCATTTTCCTCATGACGGTTGCCAGCTCGGGTGAACCGCCTTCTTTCTTGTCAAATTTCCATTTCACTATTACTGTGCCTACCGGATAGTCATCCGTCCCCTTTCGGATGGTTGGGAGAGATTCCTTCGTGATGTAAACTTCGCAGTACCGTGGGCCGTGCACTTCATACCAATTCTCGGGTGTCATGCAAAGCATAGCGGTATTGGGTGCCATCAGATAACGCTCTTGCGTTACGGCGACAAGGCTTGCAAGAAAAGGGACTGCCCCAATCGAGACTAGAATAAGAAACAATGCGAGAGTCAAGTGAGTCCGTTTCATCGATTCTTTTCTCCGTGAACGACTCCGTTCACCCAGCCCGCGCGATGAAGGTTTCTATGTCAAAAGCACCCGATCGCGGGCTTGGGTGCAACGGTTGGTTATCCCTTTTCTGTCACGTGGTCGTCTTGGGTTAGGTACGAATTGACCGTAGCGATGTTTGCGTCAATTGAGTTGACGACGAACATGTATTGGGTGCCATCATGCAGCAGGACCGACATCCGCGGGACAATCGCACCGCTGAATATCTCAGTGATTGTCCATGTCGCATCGGCCTTCGTTACGCTACTAATCTCATCACGAGGGATTGTTACGATGCGTCCCCCAAGTCTGCCGTCCATTCTGTTTGGAACGAACATTAATCGTTGAGTGGTTCCAAAGAGTTTCCCACCGACGGCGCGTTTTCCCTGGGTGTAGTTGGCAGGAACCTCAAACAGAAGCGACTCACATTCATGTAGTACTAACGAAAAGGATCACTCACGTCGAGCGAGGGAACATAGACCGCCCGAGGCCGGTGGATCGAGACGTTGAGTGCATCCGCTGGTTAGCGAAATGACGCGTTCTTGCCCGGAGTATCGAGAGCCGTCATCTGCACTGCTGACGTGTCATTCTCCGTCAGAGACCAACTCTGACATCGCATTATCGTACCACACGCGGCGTCGATGTTCATCAGGGGAGAGGTTTCGACCCGACCGACTTTTAGATACCGCTGGCTTGTCCAGCGGAGTTTACTGCTTTTCGCTAGATTGATGAGCCCTCTTACTTTCCCCCTTTTTCGTTCGGCGGCGAAGCCGCCGAACGAAGAGGGGGGAAGCCGCCGAACGAAGAGGGGGGAGGACTAGCATTCGATCTAGCGAAAAACGGAACGATACCCCCCGGCAAGCGGGAGGCATTTCAAATCCGCGATGCTCGTCTCGTTCCTTCCGAGCTAACGACCGCGATCACCCAGCCCGAGCAAGTTGACTCAACGCAAGTCAAAACGGCCGATCGAGGGCTTGGCGTGCATCGCTTGGTTACGCCTGTTTATAAGCGATGCAAAGGTCGCGTACGTACAATTCCATGTCCAAATCGACAAGAGTGTAGATTTCCCCGTCATGCGTTACCCTAAGCCAGTCATTCGGTTCATGGTCTCTATTGGGAACAATTACGGGCAAACACATCGCTCGCGAGATTCGGTAGGCGACGGCATCGTCGCCAAGGCGACAATGATTCTTCCAGTGTACCTCAATCTCATAGTCGGCTTCTCCGGTTAAGGGCGTTTTCACAACATCGATTGCCGACGCGGAATCTGTCACTGCATCCCGAGACGCAACATATCGGAGCCTAGTGGCACGCCCCTCTGTCGCGTCAAGTAGCGTGCGGGAAAGGTCGTCCCACGAATCTGGCGATCTAATAAAGAATGGAGTGTAGGAGAACCGCATTTTGTGTGGGATACAAAAGTATGGTGACTGGCGTAACGACCATGTTGACCGAGCCCCCGCAAACACGGCTTCCATTTCGAAACGGACCGACGGGGGCTTCGGTCCAACATTTTGTTCTGTCGGCATTCTTTGTTTTGAGCAAGTAAAGCCATCGATTCCGCGGGCAACAATCGAAGTATGGTTGCTTGTTCAATCGTTCGCTTTGCTTCGCCCTGCTTCGGACTTCTTTCGTTGTTCATCTCGCGCATCACGAATTCGGTTCCGGCACTCACGACAATGCGTTGCCGTTGCAAACAACGATCCCTTTGCAACCTCATAGTACCATTTCTGCTGTTGTGCGGTCCAAACGTCTTCACGTCCACATTCACAACACGTAAATGGTTTGTCAATGTACCAGTTCGGCGGTGGATCGTATGAGTTGTTCGGAACTTGTTTTGATGTATCGGCGGCTACGGCACCGGTCGGTATACCATTTCGTCCCTGGAATCGCTTCTTGTCACGTCTTCGCGTCATGATCCGTAAGTTTGCGCAATTTCTCTTTCCGACAGAACGACTATGATGACCGAGTGCGAGGGGTAATCGTTTTTGTTCGCCTTCATTGTTGTGATGTGTATTCGTAATACGCCGCAACCAGGTGGTAGCCGATTTGGATTAATGCGTGTTTTTGCTCGTCGTCAACATCGCTAACACAGTTATCAATCAGCAAGACACATCGGTTCGTTGCCGCGGCGTCAATTGTATCAAATGCTGATTGCGAAAGGGCATTTCCGGAAGAATTTACATAGTCATCCAACTTCTTCCGAAAGTACGTGGAAGTTAAGACGTCTTGATCGGTGTTTGCTCCCAACGTGATGGCGATATCGAAACACGTCTTTCCATTTGCAACAAGTCTACCAACAAGAAGGTCGTGACAAATCGACAGCCAGCTAACTGATAGGGCGTCAATAGATTGTGATCCGGATTCAGGTGGTCCACCATCAGAATAGAAAATGTGAACAACAAAAGATCCGTTCATTGCATTCGATTCTTGTAAGGCGAACGGGTGCGATGACCGAGTGCGAGCGGGGGACTCGACGCAAGTCAGAACGCTTGATCGAGCACTTCGCGTCCATCGCTTTGTTCGTCGCTCTAGTGTTGCTAGATGATGCCGCCACAGTCATCACCTTTTGAGTTCTTTAACCAAATTGTACCATCAGGGTAATTAAATCGATACATGTCACCGTCGCAATGTTCGATTGTAGTCCCAGCAGGAATTTTTTGGCGTTTTGCGTCGGGTAAGACAATTGCAGGAACTTGATCTAATGGTATCTGACGTCCCCTAGGAAATTGATCCGAGATATTTCCCTCGCCGAGCTTACAGCCGCAAATCGAAACGAGAGCAATTAGAAGCACTTGCGGTACGTTAACAGTTCTAAGTTCCATTGTGATCAACTCCATCCGTGGCCATGGCTTCCTCTGTCGACGAACGCCCGCGTTCACCGAGATGCGGGTGTAAACCTGAATTCAAAAAACGGCAAATTACGCATCTTCGGTGCAACGCATTGTTCGCCTACGGGATCTTGAGTCACGCGCAACTCGAGTCTGGATAATGAGCAAATCGTAACAAGGAAGCGCGTCACGTTAAAGCAGTTCGTAGTCAAAGTCCGAGCAGCAAAACGTTCAGCAGTTTTAGGCGGCCCAACATTCGATGGCCAAATCGATGAAAGTTCCCAGCGGAGCGTCAACAAAGTTCATCGATTTGGCGAAAGAATGTTGGGTAGGCAAGGGACCTGTGTTCGAAGTACCAACGACGTTTGTTGTTACATCGAAGTTGCCACGAAAACAGTCAACACAGCGTTTCCAAGTCCCAGTTTTCGTGGCAAACGGAGATGATACAACAAACAGCCTTGTCAACTCAATTTGAACTGCCAATTGTAAGCGCTGCGTCGCGCTGGACGTCTCCGGTCGTGAATCTGATTCTTCCTGAATTCAGCGAACGCATTTCACGAATCTGATCGCGAGCACTGGTTACGAGCATCAGTGACGAGTACAGCAATCACCATCATCACAACGTGCCAAGCTCAGGAAGGCGAACGACCACATTCACCCAGTGGCCGAAAGTAAGGCTTCTAAAGTCAAGGGCCGCCGACCGGCCACTTGGGTGCAATGTTTTGTTCTGGCTTTGTTTCAGCTAGCTTGTTCTCGGTCTCAAGGAACGAGAGCCAATCTTCTTTATCTTCAAATTCGCACCAGACATCAACCACAGTAGGTGTTGGAGTGGTCGGTTCTGCGGAGGACCAATATAGATACTTTGGACAATCGTTAGCAAGCAATTTCTTGAAAAAGTTCGATCGTTCCGGCGATTTGCCAACTATGTTTGTCAACGTGA
>JALOQS010000233.1 GCA_025459355.1 Pirellula sp. | reverse complement strand
GTGATAGGTAAGAATCCCGGCCAGCTTCTTCTGGCTTTCTGGCTTTAGCAATTCGGCGAGGACCCCTTCAGGGAGTTTGGCGAATGCTTCATCGCTGGGCGCAAACACGGTAAAGGGGCCTTTTCCCTTGAGCGTTTTGACGAGATCAGCCGCCTTGAGCGCAGTCACAAGCGTTTTGAATTTTCCCGACTCTATGGCAGTCTCGACGATGTCAACGACTTTCTTATCGTCTTTGGTCGGTCCTGTTGCGGACTTGTTTGATTGCGCTTGTGCGGCCCCGGTTCCAAGAGTTAGAAATCCAATGCAAGTGGTCAGTGTAAGCAACGATTTGAAATGTCTCATTTGATTGTTCCTTTGTAGCAACGATGGTTCCTTCGTGCAGGCAAGCCGTTCCCCATTGATCGTCCTATTGCCGCGGACAATGGATGGCAATGGGAAAAACAGCGTGCTGCACGCTCCGAACGAAATGTCGGAGAATGATGCAATCAATCTAAAGGGCTACGGGAAGACAGAGTATCGAGCGATCCACTAAATCGGCCTAGTAGATTTTGCCATAGTGGTTTCTCGATTCGCGGAAGAGCTTTTTCATTTTAGGCTGTATCGCATGCGGTATTCTGTGGGGGTTAAGCCCATGAATTTTCGGAAGAGAATCGAGAAGTGACGACTATCTCGAAACCCAGACTTATCGGAAATCGAAGCCATGGAGTGGTTGGTCGAAATTAGCATTTGCCTCGCTCGTTCTACATGGCTTCGATTGATCTCTTCAAAGATGCTGCGATTTAGTGTTTTTCGAAATCGTCTCTCTAAGCCACGTCGAGAAACCGGTACTGCTCGTAGTACGTCCGAAACTTGAATCGGTTTATTGCTATGAGTGCGAATAAAGCGGAGGGCAGCTGAAACATCGGAGTCCGGGATCGATTGCAAATCCGAAGACTGTCTAACAACAACTCCACCAGGAGGAAGAACGATCGATTCCCTTTTGCGGCGTTTCGTCTGAAGAAGTTCGTCTAGTAACGATGCCGCTTGGTAGCCGATTCGCTCGGAGGGCAAGGCGACGCTCGACAACGATGGTCGCGCCAGCTCGCAAAGAAGATCGTCGTCATCGACGCCGACGATCGCCACATCATCGGGAACCCTGAGCTGCATTTGATTGCAATACTCCGATAGCTGGACTCCCTGAATGTCGTGACTGGCGAGAATCCCGATGGGCTTAGGTAGATTGTGTATCCACGCTTGCAAAGCGTCATTCCATTTCCAAAGCCCATTCGGTTCTTCGATACGGCGAGCCTGTTCAAGAAAAGCTGCGACGTTAATCCCGTGCTCCTCTGCTACTTCGGTGAACCCCCGTTGCCGTTCCACGGAAAAGTCGTGAACTGGATATCCAACAAATCCCAATTGAGTCATGCCCCGTTCGATTAAGTGTCGAGCCGCTTGGCGACCGACCTCAGCATGATCTGTAACCACTCTACAAAACGGCAAATTCGGCAGAACCCCAGAGACATTGACCACTGGTCTCTTGGTTGCCTGCAACGCCTCGGCTAGCGTCCGCTCGAAGATGTGAGCGATATAACCATTGCACTTAAGCGAGGCGGCCAATTGCACGGCGCGGCTGTCAGGAAAAATGGGGGTTAGCAGCCACTCAGGTCGTTCCATGGCAAAGGTTCGAATCCCCCGCAGAATTTCGCGACAGTAAGATAACGAGTGACTTAGCACCAACCCCACACGGATCTTTTGAACCAGCATACAATCGATCCAATCCTTCGAAAGGGATAAAAACCTAGTGTCGCAAAACGACAAGAGATTTACGCATTATCTCCTCCAGGTTAGCCAGCGGCAACATTAAAATGGTTCATGAACCGCGAGCTTCGAAACACGCGTTCCATCGTTTGGATCTTCCTCTTAGACAGATGATTGCGAGTTGACTGATTGCCATGCACCGATTGCAATTCCTCTCCATGCTATTCGCTTTTGCGTTTGCTATGCCTGTTGCTGGCCAGGATATGGGAGCGTCGTTCTATCGAGCGATCAATCTAAACGGTCCAGCTCTCGTGATCGATGGGCAATCGTGGGAGTCTGGCAACGCCGAAAATCTTCGGATCGAGGGAGACGCTTTTGAAAACGAGTCCGTTCCCCTAAAGCCAGCCACGGACCCGATTCGAGCCAAGATGATTCGCAGTAGTCGCTGGGGACGTTCATTGAGTATTGCCTTGGACAATGTCCCGGCAGGTGTCTATCAAGTCTTTGCTTATGTTTGGGAAGACAACGACCCTGAAGAGTACGCCATCCAGTTGAACGGCAAAACAGTTGTCGCTCGTCACAACAGCGGTACGCGTGGCGAATGGAAACGGCTTGGTCCGTGGAGGACCACTGCGAAGGACGGACGCATAACACTCACTGCCCAAGGCGGCGCCGCAAACGTCTCGGGGATCGAAGTCTGGTCCGGATCTGGTGTTGTGCCTGACCCCACGGTGGCTGAGTTCGTTTCTAAGCCGACCGAAGAGCAACTTCACTTTTTTGAATCACGAATTCGTCCGTTGCTGATTGATCATTGTTACAGCTGTCATAGCCATGATGCGGGTGAAATCGGTGGTGGGCTTCTTTTGGACTCTCGTGCTGGAGTGATCAAGGGGGGCGAAACGGACGTGCTAATCGTTCCCGGAGATCCTGACAACAGTTTGTTGATGCGAGTGGTTCACTACAAAGATCCCGATATGCAGATGCCGCCCGATGGCAAATTGACCGATGAACAGATAGCGGATCTTGAGAAATGGATACGCATGAGAGCGCCGGATCCTCGCACAGAGGATACCGTGGCTGCATTCCAAGCCAAAACGGAAATCGACTGGACGGAAGCTCGTGATTTCTGGTCGTTGCGACCACGATCCAATGCTCTACCTCCTCAGGTGAGAGATAGCTCATGGCCCTTGAACCCGATCGACCATTTTGTCGCTGCGAGATTCGAGGAAGCGAATTTATCGCCAGCGCCTGACGCCGATAAGCGAACATGGATTCGGCGAGCGACGTTTGATTTGCTTGGCTTGCCCCCGGCTCCCGAGGACATCGAAGCGTTCTTGAATGACGAAACGCCCGAAGCCTTTTCGAAAGTGGTCGATCGATTATTAGACTCGCCTCATTATGGCGAGCGATGGGGGCGTTACTGGTTGGACGTCGTACGATATTCTGACACCGCAGGAGACAACTCCGACTTCCCCATTCCCCAAAACTATTTGTATCGCAATTGGGTTATCGATGCCTTGAATCGAGATTTACCTTACGATCAATTTGTGCGAGAGCAGTTAGCTGGTGATTTGTTAGAAAGTGACTCGATCGAAGAAAAGCGACAACGAATCATTGCGACGGGCTATATTGCGAACTCTAGGAGATTCGGCTCGCGTGTGGATGATTATCCCCAGCATTTAACGATCGAAGATACCATCGATAACCTTGGTCGAACGTTTCTAGCGACGACGATCAATTGTGCTCGCTGCCACGATCACAAATTTGATCCTGTCACCGCAGAAGACTACTACGCGCTGTATGGAATCTTTCATAGCACTCGCTATCCGTGGCCAGGAATCGAACTCGAACAGCGTCAGCGTGATTTCGTAACGCTGGCTGCTAAGGACGAAGTCGATCGCGTCAAAAAGGAACGAGAGACACGACAAAAGGAGATCGACCATATCGTTAAAGAGCTCAAGAAAGAGCGTGACAAAGCCAAAGATGCTGCTCGAAAGGAGCTTGATAAACAGGTCGACGAAGCCGAACGAATCGCGCGTGAACATGCCGGCCAACCGCTTCCTTATGAGACGTTCTATGGTGTTGCAGAAGGAGACACGATCGAGGATGTGGCTTTGCAACGTAAAGGGGATCCTGCCAAATCGGGCCCGATTGTGCCACGTCGTTTTCTCAAAGTACTCGGAGGTGAGTTGCTTGATTCCGGGGACTCGACGAGTGGTCGACTGCAATTAGCGAATTGGATCGTCGATCGCAACAATCCTCTCACAGCGCGCGTTATGGTCAATCGGATCTGGCAGTATCATTTTGGCAAAGGGCTCGTTGCGACCGCCAACGATTTCGGACGCCATGGGCAGACACCTACGCATCCGGAATTGCTTGATTGGTTGGCGAATCACTTTATCGACTCCGGTTGGTCAATCAAAGCGATGCACCGAACCATTATGCTGTCGCGAACTTATCGCATGAGCAGCGTTCGTTCTGCCGCAGCGTTGGAAATCGACCCTGTTAACCAATTGCTTACGGCCTACCCTCGCCATCGCCTCGATGCAGAAGCCATCCGGGATACACTATTATGGCTGGGGGGCAATCTGGATCGAACGCCTGGGCAAGCTCATCCGTTTCCGCCGCAAAGTGAATGGAAGTTTACGCAGCACAATCCGTTCAAGGCCCTATACGAATCGAATCGACGCAGCGTCTACTTGATGACTCAGCGAATCCAGCGTCATCCCTACCTCGCGATTTTCGATGGACCCGATCCTTCTGCCAGCACACCATCTAGACTAGTCAGCACGACCCCGCTGCAGGCATTGTATTTGTTGAATGACCAATTCGTGCACAAACAAGCCGAGGGATTGGCAAAGCAGCTGATGCGAGCATCGACCGACAATAAGATTCGCGTTGATCGTGCATGGTTGCTCATGTTTGGCCGCAGGCCGGAGGGTGATGAGCTAGATGCGGCGTTAAGCTTTCTTGAGGCAGCTCAGAATGAACTCGGTTTGACCGGTCTCGATTCGAAAGCAGTCCTGGAGCAATCACTTCAATCGCTGATCCGTTCCCTGGTTCGCTTGAATGAGTTTGTGTATGTCGATTAAGAAACCGGTTGTCAAAGCAGGAAGTAACAAAATCGTGCTCGTGCTCGTAATCGAACCGAGTCAAAGATCTTGAAAAGGTAATCAAACCATGAACACAAATAGATCCCGACGAATTTTCACTCAAAGCCTAGCTTCGGGCTCATTGCTCATGCCCGGGTTGCTGTCTCAACTCCTCGCAGAAGATCGCAGCGCCGGTGATCTCAAAGCCGACCCGCTGTCACCCAAGCAACCGCACTTTCCCGCCAAAGCCAAGCGAGTGATCTTTATCTTTTCCAACGGTGGCGTGTCTCACATGGATACGTTTGACTACAAGCCGGAGCTATTCAAAGCCGATGGCAAGATGAAAGGAGTAGGGGGAGGTCTTTCCAATCAACAACGAGTCCTTTTAAAACCGTTATGGGAGTTTCGCCCGGGAGGAGAATGCGGCACGCTAGTCAGTGATCTGTTCCCTCATTTGCGTGAGTGCATGGACGATATCTGTTTGATCAAGTCCATGAACTCGAACGACAACGAGCACTACAATGCGACCTTAGGGATGCATACGGGGTCGTTCTTCTTTACGCGTCCCAGCATTGGATCGTGGGTGAGTTATGGATTAGGGACCGTGAATAGCAATCTGCCATCGTTCATGGTGCTGGCCGCTCAGTTGCCGTATGCGGGAACGCAGGTTTATGGCAATGATTTTCTTCCCGCGTATCATCAAGGAGTACGGGTCGTTCCTGGCAAGGAGCCGATCGTTGACTTGGAGCGAAGAACACCACAGGAAAGCCTTCAGCGGTTGGAGCTTGGGCTAGCTGCTGCGCTCAATGAACAGCATCTTCGCGAGCGCGGCCACGATTCCGAACTAGCGGCTCGCATTCGAACGTTTGAGACCGCCTTTCACATGCAGACCGAAGCTCGTGAGGCGTTCGATATCACTCAAGAGTCCAAAGAGACATTGGAGTTATACGGATTAAAGGATGGGCAATCCGAGGGATTCGGTTGGAAGTGTTTGGTAGCGAGACGTTTGGCAGAGCGTGGCGTTCGGTTCATCGAGTTGATCGACGGTAGCTCAAGCCACAATTGGGATCAGCACGGCAATATGGCAGAGCACGCGGATCATGCGAAAGCCATTGATCAGCCCGTTGCTGGACTGTTAAAGGATTTAAAACGGACGGGAATGTTGGAGGATACGCTTTTGGTTTGGACGACCGAATTTGGCCGAACGCCTGGTGTCGACGGAGACAAAGGACGCGGCCATCATAGCGCCTGTTTCTCCTCGTGGATGGCGGGGGCGGGAGTCAAAGGAGGAATCAGCTATGGTACGACTGATGAAATCGG
>JALOQS010000232.1 GCA_025459355.1 Pirellula sp. | reverse complement strand
GGAACAAATCATCGGCGAGATGACACAACTCCGCGATTTGCTTCTCATTTTGGAACGAAAGCCAACCAGCCAACCCAGCACCGAAAGCAATCCGACCGACCCGCCCGCTGTGGTCAATCAGGAAGAAGAAGCGACCAAGTTTAATCGACTGCGGCTGCTTCGTTCCCAACAAGCTCTCAGCCAAGTCGCCAAATCCGAGGGTGAGCTGAACGGTGTCGAAAAAGAGATTCAGCAAATTGCCAAAGAGCTTATCAACAACCGCGTCGAGAGTGTCGATCGTCGAACTCGTTGGCAAGAAAAAATCCAACAACCGCTCCGTTCGCTGCTCGACACCAAGTGGGCTGAGTTTGCGAAACAAGTCGCCGAGTTGGAAAAACTTTTTGCTAAATCACCCGATGAGCAAACTCGAATCGATGGTTTGACTCGTTCCTCGGTCGAAAAGAACAACGAAATCATCGTTGACTTAAATGCGATCTTGTCGGACATGCTCGAGATCCAAGGTCAAACGGAGATCATCGATATGTTGCGAGACATCATCGACGACAACGGAAGCTTGATCGAGGAAACCAAAGGATTGAAAAAAGAGCGAGAACGAAAAGAACTATTGGATATCCTCAAATGAACCAGCTACTCTCCCCCCAGCGTTCCATCTCGCGAGTCGTTTATGGCTTACTGCTAGTGGTTGGTTTACTACCGTGGCTTGCTCCTACCGTTAACGCACAAGCGAATCCATCAGCCCCGCCAGCCAAATCCGCTGCGAGTGAAGCCGCTGACTTGGAACGAAAACAAAAGGATCTAACGCTCAAGCTGCAGAAGCTCGAAGATACGTTCTTGCGAATGAGCGAATTGGAGGCAGCCTCGAATCCGACTCATGCGGGGTTGCTCGTGCAAGCAGCACAGCTTAGTAAGCAGTTGGGAACGAGACAAAGGCTCTTCAACGCAAGCGAGATGTTAGCTAAGGGGCAGCTCAGCAAAGCCATTCAGGAGCAAGAGTCGGCTCAGGAGAGTCTCAAAAAACTGCTAGAACTCTTGCAGAGCGAGAATCGCAGCTCCCGCGTTCGAGAAGAGCGAGCTCGGCTAGAGGACATTCTTAAAGAGTTACAACGGATCGAGACATTACAACGATCCGTACGAGGCAGAACGGAATCAGGTCAGGATCTCAAGCAGGCCAAGCAAGACCAACAAAACTTAGAGAAACAGCTCGAAACGACCGAGTCTGATCTCAAAGACCCCAAGTCAGAAGGGGAAGACAAAGACAAGCAAGGGGCAGAGAACAAGAAACCAGACTCCGACTCATCCTCTCCTCCCAAAGAAGGGGACGAGCAGAAAGACTCGAAAGATCCGGATGGCAAAGAGGGCTCCGAAAGCAAGCCCAATGAAGCGGGACAGGAGAACAAAACGGGCGAGCAAACCGAAAAGCAATCAGATCCCAAAAAAGAAGGGGACGAAAAAACTCCCCCTAAGAAATCAAAAGAGAATAAGAGCCAAGAGAACAAAGGCAAAGAATCCAAACCGCAAGATTCCCAACAAGGTGAATCACCTGAGAAGCCAAGCGACTCCTCGCAAGCACAGCAATCGGACGGATCGGAATCTGAATCATCGCAGGGTAAACCTGAGAAGCCCAAGTCGCGCGAAGAGAATGCTCGTGATCGCGTTCAGCAAGCCAAGCAGCGAATGCAAAAAGCTCAGCAAAAGATGGAGGAAGAGAATCGCGACCAAGCCGTCGAAGAGCAACTCGAAGCCGAACGAGAGCTTCGCGAAGCCGTTGAAGAACTGGAAAAGATTCTCAGACAAATTCGCGAGGAAGAGATTGAGCGATCTTTGGTCGATCTCGAATCACGACTCCGCCGCATGAACGAGCAAGAGAGAATGATTCGAGAGGAAACGGGTCGGCTCGACAAACTGGAGGGGGATGCACGCGATCGGACTGATGAGGGCTCGAGCACAGCATTCCCGGAGGCTTTGGATCAAATTGTCCGCGACGCGCAGAATGTTGCCAAGAAACTAGGCCAAGGAAACGTCTCGACTGCAACACAATCTATCGAAGATGAGATCTTGTTCTCGATAGAAGAGTTGCTGGAGTCCCTCAAGCAGGTCCAGAAGAAGCGAGAAGAGGACAAACGGCAAGCGTCTGGTCAGCAGGGGCAGCAAGGCTCGCCAGAGGATCAACCGTTGGTAGACAATCTTGCGGAGTTACGACTGCTCAAAACGTTACAGTTGCGAGTGAATCGGCGCACCCAATCGTTAGCTCAGCAGCTCAACAAGGCAGACGATACGCTTGGTCAAGTTGACGATCCCGATTCGACTGCTGAGATGGAAGAGTTGGCAGAGCGTCAACAGAAAATATACGAAGTCACTCGCGAGATTCTTCTCAAAGCGACCCAAAAGTAAGGTTTCAGACAATTCTTTAGCCCAATAAGGTACATAAACATGTCGCAATCAAATTCCTCGTCGTTGTTAAAATTCGCCGTTCTACTCGCAATCGTAGCAGCGGCTTACGTCGTATTCCTTCGATCTGGTAGGCAGCCAGAGGGTGGCCCAACGAAAGAAGCTGGCCCTGTTGTTTCCAATGAAGAATTTCAAGCGGCTATCACAACCAATCCGGTGACACTCGTGAAATTTGGTGCGACTTGGTGCGGTCCGTGTGTCTATATGGACGGAGAACTGGACAAGCTCAAGGCTAAGAGCTTTGCAGCCACGGTTCTCCACGTCGACGTGGACTCGAATCCAGACTTGTCGAAACAGTATAAAGCGTCCTCTATTCCGAGGACGATTCTCTTTAAGGATGGCAAAGAGATTGATACCAAAGTTGGCGGCATGAGTGCGGATGAGATTGAGGCATGGGTTTTACGCGATGCAGAAAGCACAGTTATAGATGGCAAAGTTGACCGTTGAAGGCGTTGGAACGTTCGAAGTAGAGTCCTCCAAGCGATTGGCGGCTGCCATGCGAGAGGCAGGTATTGACCAGCTTCATGCGTGTGGTGGCAAAGCGCGATGCACCACCTGTCGCGTTGAGTTCGTCTCGGGAGAACCTACCAAGATGACGAAAGCCGAACAGCAGATTTTGGCTGACCGAGGGGTCACCGGCGTTCGATTGGGCTGCCAAATTCTTTGTGAACAGGACATGGAGGTACGGGTCATCAGTCGTCTTGAGGGTAGCGGGCGAAAAGATTGCGGTTCGCCAATGGCTGCTGAAATTGAACCACCTGCTGAATGGGTCGACAAAGCTTAAACAGTTGTTATTCAGGCTGAAGTTGGTACCGTGGCCAGTTTAGATTACAATTGATGTGCTAGGTGATTGCAATTGAACCAGATGCATTCGCCTTTCGGACTGTTGAATTAGCTGTACGTTGGCCACTCTTGGCCGACTCGCGGTTCAGACGGGCAAGAGTGCCCATCATACGTTAGACACCCCTCTCGCCATACACTCCGAATCCGCCGATTAGGCGGGATTCGATCCCACCTTCCCTATGCCAAAGAGATCTCGTCATGTTGCGACAACTAACCCATTTCATCGAACTGGGCTGCTGTTTGCTTGTCCCAGCAATCTTGTTCGGAGCCATTGTGACCGTGCCTAATACGAGTACCTTGGGAGACGATAGTGCTCCGCTGACCGTTGAAGAGTTGTCCAAGATATTTGAGCCGAGGGAGTATATCGGTACGAATAAGAAGCCACTCAAGTATCGGCTCTTGAAGCCTATGGGCTACGAGTTTGGCAAGAAGTACCCCCTGCTCGTTTTTCTTCATGGTGCGGGTGAACGAGGTAGTGATAACGTCGTTACCCTCAAACACGGAGCTCGCGAATTTGCCAACGAAGCACGTCGCAAGCAATATCCCGCGTATGTTCTTATCCCCCAGTGCCCGACCGATGCCAAATGGTCCGATACCGACTGGAGCAAAGACTCGAGTGAGCTTCCAGAAAAAGCCAGCGACTCAATGCAAACCCTCAAGGAACTTATCGATGAGATGGTTGAAAACGCCGGCGTCGATAGCGATCGGATCTTGTTAACAGGTTTGTCCATGGGCGGTTACGGAACATGGGATGCGATTGCCCGCTACCCAGGTTTCTTCGCGGCGGCTGCCCCGATTTGCGGCGGTGGAGACCCCAAGACGGTCTATCGCTTTACAGGCCTGCCCATTTGGTGTTTTCATGGCGCGAAGGACTCAGTTGTAAAAGTCAATCGATCGCGAGAAATGGTAGAGGCGATTAAGAAAACTGGTGCACAGATTCGCTATACCGAATATCCTGACGTAGATCACGATAGCTGGACAGCAACCTATGCGAATCCAGAATTTTATTCGTGGATTTTTGCCCAGAAGAAGTCTAAAACCGTAGAGTAGTGCTCGCCCGTTCCCACCTATAACGACAACATGAACCTAATTCGTATTGTTTCGAAATCGATCGACATCTTCAATGTCCGCCTGCCAGTCAGCCGCATCTCACACATGTTAACAACGTTACGTTTCGCGTCGATCGTTTTAGGTATTGCTGAAATGATGCTTGGCTCACTAAGCGGATTACAAGCGCAAGAAGCGACCAAGGTTGTTGACTTTGACCGAGATGTCGCACCGATTCTGGTGGCCAAGTGTCTGAGTTGCCACGAAGGAGATGAGGCCAAAAATGGTTTCCTCATTGGTGATCGCGAGCAGTTGTTGGGGTTCGTTAGTCCGGGAGACGCTGCGAACAGTTCGCTGTGGACAGACTATCTTTTGCAACCTAGCAAACAAGTCTCCGAATCGAGTTTGGTCATGCCACCCGACGGGCCTCTGCCAACCGCCGAGTTGGCCATTCTTAAAACTTGGATCGATGAAGGTGCCGTATGGCCAGAAGGTTCGAAGGTAAGTAAGGTAGCGGCTTCGGAAACGCCAGAGCAAGCGGCCCCTGAAGCAGGAGCCAAGGCTAGCGCGAGCAGCCGCCTCTATCTCGCTCTTGGTTACTTTCATCCGGCTGTTGTGCACTTCCCCATCGCATTGTTTGCGGTGGCAGGATTCTGCGCTTTCTTCTCGTACTTCATCGGCAAACGTTGTGAGAGCATGGCCTTCCATTTGCTGTGGATTGGACTGCTGTCGTCCTTCGCCACTGTGCTAATGGGTTGGGGCTTTGCGGATTTGCAAGGCTATCCAGCATGGAATAAAGCACTGCCTGAAAACGCGACTCACGACCAAACAACATTCTTTGGTCATCGTTGGTTGGGAACGTCGGTCGTACCGGTCGGTGTGATCGTCTTCGTTTTGTCCCTTCTTGCGTTACGACGTGAATCCAAAGGGATGCGACACGCATGGCTACTTGGCACGATGTTACTAGCGTTGCTAGTTGGCATCGTTGGTCACCAAGGAGGTGAGCTCAAGTATGGAGACATTTTCGAAAAGGCCTGGAAGAAATGGGAATCATAACGACGTTTGTTGTTAGGCTCGTTCCGCAGTGAATGAGACGACTTCTTGAATCGTTGCTACTTGACACGCCAACATCACAAGCCGATCGAACCCGAGAGCGCAGCCTGAACAAGGAGGTATTCCGAACTCCATGGCTGCGAGTAGTTTGGAACACTCTGGCAATGCTGACTTGCCGTCTTGAATTCTGGCAGCGTTAGCAACTCGATCTCGCTCTCTCAAAACATTAGCGTCTAGCAACTCGTGGTATCCATTTGCAAGTTCAATACCGCGATAAAAAAGCTCATAGCGTTCTGCCGTACGGGAATCTGAAGCGCTGATTTGAGCCAGTGCAGCCTGCGAGGCAGGAAAGTTTGTAATGAGAACTGGCCCTTCGAAGCCGAGTGTGCCTTGCACGCATTCTGAAAAAAGCAGATTCACCCAATCGTCCCAGTCCGCAGACCAATCGCAGGAGGGAACGAGTTTCCGTTCCACCGCGAATCGTCCCAAATCGGCGACCGACGATTCATAAAGAGACAAACCGGTACCTTGAAAGAACGCCCGTTCGAAGGTCATTTTCGCAGTGCCGTCTGCACCCAATATTTGCTCCACCAGTTCGCATAGCAAATGCTGGCCCGCTTCGTAACCAGCTCCGATTTCGTACCACTCCAGCATCGTGAATTCTGGATTGTGAAGCCGCCCCAACTCTCCATCTCGAAAGACAGGTCCAATTTGATAAATACTCGAAAGCCCCGATGCTAGAAGTCGTTTCATCGATTGCTCGGGAGAGGTTTGCAGATACCAAGTTTCGAGCTTGGAACCGGGCAATCTCATCGCGACAGGAATCGGATCGAGATGCCGATCGATAACCGCTTCGCGGCACAGGACAGGCGTTTGGACTTCAACAAAGCCTCGATCGTCAAAGAAATGCCGAACAAGTCGCAGCACCCGAGCTCGTTCGTGGAGAGTTTCGGGGGTGGCTTGGGATTGAAAATCAGATCGCATAATAATTTGGTTTAAGACCGTTGCGATTGTTGGCTATCGTGACGCTTTTGGGTGATTTCGACGGCATTGAGCAGAGCTTTGGCTTTGTTAACCGTTTCCGCATATTCGCTGGCCGGATCGCTATCGGCCACCAACCCCGCGCCCGCTTGGATGTAGATCTTACCACCACAGATCACCATGGTTCGCAGAGTGATACAAGTATCCATGTTACCACGGTAGTCAAAATACCCGACCGCTCCCGCGTAAGGACCGCGGCGAGTCGGCTCCAGTTCGTCAATGATTTCCATGGCCCGAACCTTGGGTGCACCACTGACGGTTCCAGCAGGCAAACACGACTTAAAGGCATCCATAGCCGTAAGTCCTTCTCTCAAAGTGCCACTTACGTTTGAGGAAATATGCATCACGTGGGAGTAATGCTCGACCACCATAAGATCGTTCAGTTGGACCGTTCCGAATGCAGCCACTCGCCCCACATCGTTGCGTCCGAGGTCGACTAACATCACGTGTTCTGCTCGTTCCTTGGGATCAGCGAGAAGTTCAGCGGCCAGCTCGCGATCTTCTTCGTGCGTCTTGCCGCGAGGTCGAGTCCCCGCTAGTGGTCGAACCGTAACGGTACGATCAAAGACTCTCGCCATGACTTCGGGGCTGCTGCCAATGAGGGTGCATGACGGAGTGCGAACGAAGAACATGAATGGGCTCGGATTCACAACACGCAGAGTGCGATAAATTTCGAGAGGATCGCTGCTACATTCCACTTCGAAGCGTTGGCTTAAAACCACTTGAAAGATATCACCGGCCAGAATGTATTCTCGGCATGCGTTAACGGCTGCAACGAATTCCGACTTGGTAAAATTGGATTTAGGTGCCAATGTGACTGGCGTGCCGAGCACGATATCGTCCACGGCTACCGATGCGATCGGCTGCCTAAGCTTGTTCACGGTAGACTCAATATCAACGCATGCTTGTTTGTATGCAGCTAGAGACTCTTGTTCGGAGCGGCTGCTTGGAATCTTGACCAGTCGAACGACCATGACGGTTTTGTTGACGTTGTCAAAAACGAGAAGTTCATCGTAGAAGCCAAAATCGAGATCGGGAAGATTGCGATCATCTGTGGGTGCATTGGGGAGAGACTCGACGTAGCGGATCACATCATAGCCAGCAAATCCAATCGCACCGCCGACAAAGGGAGGGAGTTCTTTAAAGTCGGCAACGGTGATACCAGTGAGCTTCTGCTGAAGAAAATCGAGAGGATCTTCGACTTGAAATCGGTCCACTTGGCCATTTTGATGCCACTCGACGTCGTTGCGTCGGGCCACCATGCGCGTGCTCGGACCGATTGCGATAAAGCTATAGCGGCCGATCCGTTCCCCTCCGACGACACTTTCGAACAGGCAGGCGGAGCTTTCGCCGTCATCGAGTTGTTCAAAAGCGGTAACTGGAGTCAAATGATCGCTCAAAAGTCGCCGGAAGACCGGAACCATATCAAATTCAGCAGCGGCCGCCAGAAACTCCGGCTGGTTTGGAAAAACGCTCATCTCCAGGTAGTTGCTCACAAAATCGCGAAAAATGAAGTGTTCGGTAGCATCGCCCAATTGTTGTTGGATGTCTATACTACCAATGTTAAGTAAGAACGCGAACTGCTAGCCAAAGAATTCCTGTATGAAGTGTCAGCATTGCGAAAAGCCAGCCACCTTTCACATTACGGAACTGACCGGTTCTGATGGTCCGAAAGTTTTGCATTTGTGCGAGGACCATGCCCGTGAATATTTGAACGGGAACGGTTCATCTCCCGCCACCGCTCTGTCCAGCATGCTAGCCCAGCAGTTAAAAATGGATGTCACGACTAAGGAATTGGCTGCGACGGACCAAAAGACTTGCCCTGTCTGTGGGATTACCTTTGCCGAGTTCCGCAAAGGTGGACGGCTAGGATGCGCGTACGATTATGTCGCGTTCGAAGATGATTTAGAGCCGTTGCTCGTTAACATCCACGGAGCGCTCGAGCACAAGGGCAAGATACCTAAAAATCGGCGAGGATCGCCCGAGCGTCAGCGTCAGTTGGCTGAGCTTCGCGAAGAGATGAAGGCAGCGATCAAGAAAGAGGAGTACGAAAAGGCTGGAATTTTGCGGGACAAGATCGCGAACTTTGAAGCCAACTTTTCGAGCGAATCGTTAGATGAAAACGATGACGATTCTGATGAACCCGAGTCGAACGACGAATTTCAGCAGCGGGACGACAAAGCCGATTCATAAATCGTGAGCATGGGTTGAAAAAGGGGCCATCGATCGATCGCGCTGCAGGCTGGTATTGCAAGCCCGCTGCGCAATCAAAAGGGATCGTTAGGTTTCGACTTGGCTTAAACGGATGAGGCTTACTAGTTCATCGGTCGACATGCGGCCCGCGCGATCGGCGCCGTCCAACACGCCGCTGATCAACTCTCGTTTGTCCGCATGCAACGCGAGTATCTGCTGCTCGATCGTGTCTTTAGCGACCAATCGATAAACTCGGTGAGCACGGTCGGTCGCTTGATCTTCGACCGCAGGGTTCCACCACGGATCCATATGGATAACGTAATCGGCGGCCGTCAAGTTTAGACCAGTCCCACCAGCCTTGAGAGAAATGAGGAACAGATCCCCTTCCCCGGCTTGGAAGCGATCCACGGCATCTTGACGTTTTGCGGCAGGGGTCGAACCATCGAGATACTGATACTTGATCCCAACTTTATCGAGGGCTTCGCGAATGAGCGACAAGTGCTGAACGAATTGACTGAAGACCAATGCGCGATGTTCGCCATCTCGCAACTCTTCGACAATTTCCATAAACAGATCGAGCTTGGCCGAGCTTTCGGTCCAGCGTTTATCGACCAGCGCTGGGTGGCAAGAAAGCTGACGTAACCGTGTAAGCCATGCCAGGACCTTGATGCGCATTTGAGCTTCGGACTCCGGTGCATCGGGCTTGGCGATTTCGCTGATGGCAGCCAATCTCGCCGCATCGTATCTCTTTCGCTCAGCCACCGAAAGTTCGGCAAATCGAACGACTTCGGTTCGTTCTGGGAGTTCAGATAGCACCTCTTTCTTGGTTCGTCTCAGAATAAACGGACGAACAACTCTTCCGAGAGCTTGCAGTCGATCTCGATCTCCAAGCCTCTCGATTGGTTCCGCAAAATTCTTGCGGAATCGATCCCATGAGCCCAACAAACCGGGGCTAACAGTACGCATTAAACTCCAAAGTTCACCGAGGTGGTTCTCCAGTGGCGTACCGGACAATGCGACTCGCCAATCGGAATCGATTTGCCGAACCGCTTGTGCCGTCTTCGTTTGAAAATTCTTAATAAACTGCGCTTCGTCGAGCACGAGCGTGTACCAAGATCGAGCCGTGAATCGCTCAACATCTCGCTGCAGTAACTGGTAGCTGGTGATGATGATGTCGCCTGGGCCAGCGTTATCGATCAAGGTTTGACGATCGTGGTCTCGGTAAAGTTTTGCACTTAATGATGGCGCGAATTTTTCTGTTTCCCGCAGCCAGTTAGAACCAACGCTAGTCGGAGCAATGACAAGCGCTGGGCCTTTTTTCGCGCGATCCAAAAGGATGCCAAGCGTTTGAACTGTTTTACCAAGACCCATGTCGTCAGCCAAACAGCCGCCGATGCCCCAGTGAGCCAAGCGACTTAGCCAACAATATCCGGAGCGTTGGTAGTCTCGCAAATCGGCTTGCAGCGTCGATGGGACTTGTGGGTTGAGCGTGCGAGCCGTCTGCAATCGATCGATCGCATCACGCCAGGAACTATCCAGTTCGTAAGTAATGTCGGTGCCAAGGGCTTCTTCGACCACAGCAGTCGCCGCGCGGGAAAGTTTGATCACGCCGCCGTCGGTTTGCGAAACGTCTTGGATACTATTGAGTCGTTGTCGAAGCTGTTCCGAGATGACTGCGAACTGACCATCTCCGAGCGGAACAAACCGACGCCCACCCTTGAGCGCAGCCAGCAGTTCTGCAAGCGGCAGTTCCAGCCCCTCAAGCTTAGCAACTCCCTCGACACCAAACCAATCTCGTTGGCTCGTTAATCGAACTTGGAGTCGTTGAGGCGTAATCTCTCCGATGATTCGTAGCGGTTGACTCTTGGGCCAGCAGACCGGCGGCGCGGACTCGCCAAGATTCTGGATTCGTTGCAGCAAGTCCAGCGCATCATCAGGGGTTTCAGCAACCCATGTGTAAGAGTTTTCATAGGTCAGTTTGCCCAGCTCTAGAATTCCCGCTAGCTCATCGGCTCGCATCGCTTCTTCTTCGAGTGCACGCAACAGCTGGAATCGTCCAGCCGCCGTGGCAACTCGCAATCGATCTGGTTCCGCCCCAGGCACCGGCTGCTCAGGCACTGCGTCACAAGTCACTCGCAAGGCAACGAGTAAGCTCTCTTTCCCGAACGGAGAAAGCTGAACTTCAATGTTGGGCAGGAGCGGTTGTTCAGGACCGGCTAGTCGCTCGGGCAAACTAATTTGAAGCTTGGTCGGATCAGCAGCCCTCGCCAAGAGGTCTGCGAATCGCTCCGCCGTTTCTTGATCGAAAATCGCTTCTCTGCGTTCCGCTTGTTGTAAATCTTCGATAAGCCGTTTGGTTTTTTGGTCCATCGAACTTACGAAAATGCTGCGTTGATCGCGATCCAGTCTGAAGAGGACCGACTCGTTGTTGTTGATCGCTCCGATGGAATAGTTGATCGCATCGGCGGTCGATATGATTTGAAAGTCACCTTGGTAAACTTTTGGTCTATAGGTTTCCTCCTCTTCATCAACGCGGACTTCGAGAGCGCATTCACGGATGCGTATCTGCGTTAGCAATTCATCATCGAGCGTGACGTTGGGATGATCGGCCAAGAGCTTAAAGCACTCTCGAATCATCCGAGGCGTCTGGCCACGGTAGGATTCCTCTGCGGCTTGGAGCAGCAAGACCAGAATCCTATCGGACGGATGATTCAGGGTATTTTCATCGACCGTATCCAACGTTTCGCGAACGAGGCGACCTTTGTTCCAGCCACCACGTTTGCGCATGGTCTGCAGATAAGGGTTAATGCGAATCGCGTGCTTGGTGAACGAGATACGCCATTGAATTCGCGTTACCTTTTCACGCTGAAACGTTTCTCCGTCTTCGTCGTCCGATGTGCTGGGAGATTCTGAGGGCTTGAGGTAATCGAGCGACTCCACAAACCTCTTTCCCGCGTGTCGTCCATCGGTGATGCAGCTTTCCATCCACTGCAAAGCATCCTCGGTGGAACGCTGGCTAAGCTGCCTGCGGAGGTAATGCAAGCAAAAGATTTGGTGGACGCAGGGCTTCACATCCTCGGTGCAGGAGCACTCGGCGCTCAATTGCTTGACCACACGGATGGACGGATCGTCGACCGCGAACGACAGGTTTTTGGTATCGAGATCGAACAGCACGCTCGTGTTGTAGCTGCCGCGAACGGGTGACACACCCGACAATTCAAAGTCCCATTGGAGCGTGCTATCGGTTCGCTTAAGCCTAGGCAAATCGTTGGTAGAATAGTATCTCGACATCAGCAATTGCTGAGGGCGAATCTTCTTCTCCAGTTGCGAGATAGCTTGAAGGATGTGGACGATCAATCCGGTCGCCTTGGGAGGGTCCAGTTGAGCCAAACTCGTCATTCGATGTCGTTCCGTCTGTTACGGGGCAGCAAAAAGCAAGTCCACTAGTTTC
>JALOQS010000231.1 GCA_025459355.1 Pirellula sp. | reverse complement strand
TGTACCTATTTTGAAACGAGCTCCCATCTCGGCCAAGCTCGTGTCCTCCAATTCGAACCGAACATCGCTACAACCCGAGATCCCGTTTTCTTCGCAGCCTGCGACACTTCCCGGGCTAGGTGGCCAGAATCCACCAACCTTTGGCGGCCCCTCGCCAGGGATGGCTAACCCAGGAATGCCTAACCCGGGTATGGTCAATCCGGGGATGGCTAATCCCGTTGCCGAACGCCGGTTTTGGTGGGGCGGCAGCCACGGTCCCCTCCTACAATCCGAGCATGGGAAGCTCCATGCCTTATTCTAGTCCATCGACCGTAGCGCCCGGTTCGTTGCCGTCCAACACGTTGATCACTCCCAGTCCTTCGGGTTACGTCAACACTCCGCTTTCTGGACCCGGCAATTCTCTTGGTGGGGGTGCTGTGATGCCGGCCCCGCCAGCCACTTATGCTGCACCGAACGGTTTGGGAGGGGCACCACCTGCCTACGACTCCAGAGCGGGAATCGTCAATAGCCAACCCTTTGTGAGTGCACCGCCATGCCAGAAGGATGCTCGCTACATGGTGTCTCCAACGGTCTATCGCCAAAGCGTCGGCTGCAACACTTGCAGTAGCCAACCCTATGCCCCGACATCGGGTGGTGGCTCACCGTTCAGTTATGTTCCCCAGACCTACTTCCCCGGTGCATTTAATGGTTACGCCAGTCAGTATCGACCGCTGATTGGCTTGGGTCAAGACGTCAGGCAAGCACAGCTAGGGCGAGGTATCATCGGACAACCCGTTGCGTACATGCCCAGCCAGCCGCTACGCAATGTACTGAGATACATTTTTCCGTAACACCAACACCACGTATCATCGATGACACGACACTACCTGGACCACGCTGCTACGACGTGGCCTAAACCCCCAGGAGTTGTGGAGGCGGTTGTCGAGTATCAATCGAGGTGCGGCGCGCCAGCTAGTCGGGGACTTTATCAAAGTGGTCTCGAAGCAAACCAAATTGTTCTCGAAACACGGCGAGCGATTCGGGACTTGTTTCGAATTCCATCCGTTGACGACATCGCATTCTGCAGCAATGGCACGCAAGCTCTCAATGAGGCCATTTTCGGAATCGCTTACGGAACAAATCGAAAACCGCTTCACGTTGTCACGACTTCTATCGAACACAATAGCGTACTAAGACCGCTGGAATTAGCGGCCGCCAGAGGTTGGCTAGAGTGGAACGCCGTAGAATGCAGTTCCAGTGGAATGGTTGATCCTGACGACGTGATCCAGGCGATTCAACCTCACACGCGCGTTTTGATTATCAGCCACGTATCCAACGTCACAGGGACCGTACAAAAACTTCACGATCTATCGCGAATCGCGAAATCGCGAGACCTAATTTTTGTGGTCGATGCATCGCAGTCGGCCGGGTACCTTCCCGTCGATGTACGCGAACTAGGGATCGACATTCTGGCCACGGCTGGTCACAAGGGACTGTGCGGAATGCTCGGCACGGGGGTCTTATACGTGCGATCCGAACTTCAAAACCAAATGGCTCCCATGATGATCGGCGGAACAGGAGAATCAAGCGATCGGATCGATGGCGATTTTCCATGGCAAGCACGCGTGGAATCAGGCAATCAAAATGTACCGGCCCTAGCCAGTTTGCTCGCCGGCCTAAAGTGGAAAACGAGAACGGCGGCCGCACCTTTCGAAACTTGGAATGAGCAAATCCTGGCAACCATTCGAGGTTGTGAAAACCTACGGCTTGTAGGACTGGATTCGATACGCACCACTGATCGGCTCCCCGTCTTTAGTTTAGTTGCCAAGCGACCGAATAATCTCCTGCAGACACCGCAGGAGATGGCCATGTTCATGGACTCTAGTAATCGATTAGAATGTCGAGCAGGATTTCATTGCGCGGGCATGATTCACAACTCCCTCGGCACACGAGAACAAGGCGGCACTTTGCGATTAAGCTTAGGGTGCACGACGACCCAAGAAGATGTCGATGCCGCTTGCCAAGGTCTCGTGATGTTAGATCAGATGATGAGCTCCTAATCCGGCAATCCCTAAGCTTTTTATCTGCAACTGGATATTCATTAGCTCGACCAATACAAACGCCCGGAACTGACCACGGGCGATCGCAACGTATACGAGGCTGATCAAGCATTCAAAAACCGAGATACCAATGATTCGAATCTCTACGTGCATTTCAATTTGTTGTCTTCAGTTTTTGATGACGAACCTTTTTGGACAGCAGAATAACGACTATCCAGAGCCGCTACTACAGATAAAAAAACTGTATGCTGCACCAACTCGGTTTGACGAGGAATTCGTTTCTAACGAAGCGGCACTCTTTCAATCGCTGGCAGGCGAACTAGAAAAAAAAACAGCTGTGGACGTGGTTGCTTCCATTGATTTTGATGATCCGTTTGAGTCTTTCTATTTGCTGGGTTATTGTTTTTCGACACAACGAGATTATAGAAGGAGCATTACCTCGGAGGTCAGGAGTCGAATCTACGTTGCCATGTTTAATCGGTGCGTAAAGGAACAGGGTTTTCGCAGGGGGGTAGTTCGATACTTTGTCTGGACAAAAAATCTGCACACAGAATTCAAACGGGAACGCGATTTCGTGCACGGCCTAACGATGTTTCATAACTACTTGAAAAACGAACTGCCGGTGGACGGGATTGATGTCTGTGAAAGAGCCTTCATTTCACTCGTGTACATGGAACTCTTCGGTTACGAATTCGATAACAAGATTGCTTCCTTTGAACAAGAAAAACTGAACCGCTTCGAAGGTTTAAATCGATGCAGGAGTGATCTAATTGAACTAGTTCACGAACGCAAGTTTGAAATCCTACACGGGCACCTTTACAGGCCAACAGAGAGCACCGAAAGAGATCGAACCATCATTATCGACGAAAAGGAAGTGAGGAAATTTGCGGATCGCATTCCGAACTCTATCGCTCCATTGTTTCCTACTGAAAAACTCTCAGTCGAACTCCAGAATTTTTTGGATTTGCACGAGATCAACCGCGGTTTTTGTTGGAGCTTGTGATCATTAAACGCTCGAACGATCTACAAATTAATCGCGATAATAGCGCCGCGTGACAATGCTCGCAGTGCTAGTTAACTTTTTATCATCGCGATAAGACTTCCTGCGTCAAAGATTCGGGAGAAAAGCTTTGCTAAGCAAAGCAATTCCGATAAGATAGATCATGCGGTTTGGCAGGATTCGAAAAGCGTTTTGGACGGTTGTGGGTGGCGAAAGGAGCAAGCGAATTGAGGTTAGATAAAGCGAAATCCGATCTGCAGTGGATTCAAGAGCGTATTCGTTTTTCGGAGCGAGCTAATTGCTTTCGGCCCACCATGATCTCGTTGGTGGGATGTCTTGCTTTCGTGGCGAGCGGTTTGCAGCCCTACATCGCTGTAAACGCGACTAAAGAGCCGTGGAGTTTTTTTACCTACTGGGTGTCGGTTGCCTGTTTGATTCAATTAGCGGTAGGCACACAAATTGGTTGGCGTTATTGGTTTCGCGCTGGTGATCGAGAGCGATGGCAAGCGCGACAATCGTTGTTGGATTTTTCGCCGTGCATCATGGTTGGCGGAGTGTTTAGTTTAGCCTTGATGTTGTTGGCACCGCAGCATGCCTTGCTTTTACCAGCCTTTTGGTCATCCTGTTTTGCATTAGGTATTTTCTCGTTGCGGCATCGGTTGCCAGAGAGCATGTTGATTGCAGCAGGCTTTTATGTGCTCGCATCGATCGTTTGTTTACGAGTCGCGACTTCAGATTCACCATACACACCTTGGACGGTAGGCATGACATTTGGCATGGGCCATTTTCTAACTGCTGGCATTTTGTACTTGTACGAGAGGAACAAACATGCCGTCAAACAATGATCCCGCAGTTCCAACGCCTGGGCGTTTTGCCTACGACGGATTGCAGAGAGCTTTCCATGAGAAGGCACGACTAAGCATCATGACCTCTTTGCTTACCTATCCTAAGGGTGTCGCGTTTTCAGAACTCAAGGAGCTATGTTCGTTGTCCGATGGCAATTTGAATCGACATATCGAGGTCTTAAAAGAAGAGGGTTATGTTCATGTCGAGAAGACTGGCGCCGGGAGAAATGCCAAGACCGTTTGCACGGTGACTCCTCTTGGTAGACAGGGCTTCATGGAATATCTAGAGGAACTACACCGAGTCATTGATGACGCGGCCCGCTTGTCAAAAACATCGCCGGACCTGCCATCTCGTGGCCGATTGCGACTCACTTAGTCCGGAGCGGAGATCGACATGAACTATCGCATGCGACGAGATTCATGTCTGCATTTAGTTTTCTGTTTGGCCCAAGATCATCGACAGATAACTTCGTTTTTCGATCGTTCCCAAATACAGTTCTTCTGCCAAGCTGAGTATCTCTCGTTGCGCTGCCTCAATTTGGCTCTCCGCACTCAACAAGCGTTCAATCTCAACAAAGTCTCCCAACCCAGCAACATGGTCCAACGTCACCGTGACGAGACCGGTCGTTCGATCCAACTGAAACACTTGTCTTCTTTTTTTCACTTGCCGAACTTTCTCAAAGCCTAAGTTTTCCCAGATCTGCAACCAGCCTTCGACCGTGCTGGCTACGAGAGGCAGTTCTATTTCTGGTCGAATTTTGATAGGACCTTCGAGTCGCTTGCCTTTGTAAGTGATAAAAGCCTCGTCATCTATCTGCCGAATCCTAAGAGCTTCATCCGTTGCTCGAAAGTCGCGACATGGATGACGCAGATACGTGTCGACGTGTTGCTCGGTTCTCTGAAACAGGCCCCCGATTTCCAGGATCCTAGCTCGCGTTCGTTCTGGATTAGGAACAACAAATTTGCATTCTGCTTCGAGAGGTTGCATAGCTTAAGAAACTCGATTAATTGCGAGAAAACAGATGGACTAACGAAGGAAGCAAGAACAAGTTGCCGATCATCGACCCAATCATCGAAATAGCGGCAGTCGTTCCGAAAACAACGGTTGGTAAAAAATCACTCACCGCCAGCGAACCGAAACCGAGCACCAAGGCTAAGGTCGCAAGAGTTACGGAAAGCCCGATCTCCGATTGCGCACATCTCAGCGACTCCAGCACTGTTCGATTCGCTTTTTGTTCTAACTGAAATCGATCGAGGTAGTGTAGGCTCGAATCGACACTTATTCCTAGCGACACAGCAGCAATCATTGCAGCACCAAGATTAATCGGCGTTCCTGTCCAGCCAAACCAACTCATGATCAGCATGCTAGGAAGAAGATTGGGCAGCAGCGCGAGGGTCGGCAACAGGAAACTGCGAAGAGCCGTAACGAGAGCTAACCAGACGCCGATCGTAGCGAAACCCAAGCAAACCCACTGATCAGAAACAATACTCGATACGAGACTAGTGAGCAAAACATAATAGCCGGACACGATTCCCTCGGCTCGGCCGCTACCTGAGACTGTTGGCGATACTGGTTGTGAGGCAGATTGCCTGGATGAGGTGGCTGCTGCGTTAACTCGTTCGGAATATCGATCGACAGCAGATTGAACAGCATCAATGAGAGCTAATTTCTCGTTTGCTTCGAGTTGTTCTTTTGACCGAAGCATGATTCGAAGCATCCGTTGGGGTGGTTTGTCAGATAGATCAACTGCGATGAGGGACTCCGCAAAAGAGCCCAACAAAGCCCGAACGGCGTTAAATCGAACGTCGAAACTTAAACTGCTCAACAATTTGTTTTTTGACCAAACGTCATCAGCGTCGATTGCACTCATCACACTGGAGAGCTGAATCGTCTCGCTATTCTCTTCATGATCGGCATTTTGAGGTTCAAGCCGAATCTCTCTCAACTCCCGCTCCAGTTCTCGTATCGACTCTGCTCGATCACCGCCGAGGGTTGGCTCAATCGGGATAATGACATCCCAAACGCCCGCTCCACCCAAATCATTTTCGATGGCCTCATACGCTTGGACGATTGGTGATCCGGGTCGAAAGTTTTGAATAAAATTCGTTTCGACTTGAACCAACGATGCGCCCCACAGAGATATCCCAAAGGCAATCAATGCCCCCCACACGAGATACCTCGATCGCGGGATAAGCGTTTGTAGCAAATTCACAAGCCACAACGATAAACGATCACTGCTCACGATTGATTTGTCGGTTGCCGTACGATGCGAGTCATTACGATGCGAGTCATGATGTGACACATTCAGATCGACCGATAAACCTAGCCGCGATTCCCAATGGCTACTGAGGAAGGGCGTCAAAGCCATCGCGGGCACCAGCAATACGATCCCCACCAACACAACCATCTTGAACCGGCCCCACTTCAGAGACTCCCAATGCGGCGAACGCGATGGCGTCCGTTACACATGCCCAAATGATGGGGCGTCTCAATCGAATCCAACTAAGTTCGAGCGATTCCTCGGGCGAGACACCGGCCCGAAGCGAGGATCGATAACCGATCAACCAGTGCATCAATGTGGCCACTGCAATAACCGTAACCAGAGAGGACATCATCGACGAAACCATTGTGATATCCCATCGAAAGGCGACCATTAATCCCCGAGAAACAATGAGCGACCATTGAATCAATGCGATGTTGATCAAAGCCCAACGCAATGAGCGAAACCCGAGCAACAACAAAAGAGTAAGGCTTATGATCGAGAAGTAACCCAGTCGTTCGCCATCTTTTTCAATTTCCTCAAACCCTTCCTCCACCATCACACGTTGTCCCGCCAACATCGGCGTCTGTCCCGCTCCGACCGATAGGTGCCGCATGGCAGAAAGGGTCTCAGTGACAGAGCCAGAGCTCGTGGACTGCTTTTTTAAAATGCACGCGATTGCGATAAGGTCGCTGGATGGTGAGTGTGTTTGCCCCTCGAAGAGTTTTTTCATCGCGGTCGCGAGAGGATCTTCCGTCGACAAAAGAGGGAAAGCACTGTTACCTTTTTGGCGGCTAAACAACGAGGTCGCCGAATTCCATTGCTTTAAGATTTGATTGAGCTTGGAAAGATCCATCGCGGAATCGACGCCGGGCAACTGTTCCAATTGCTCTCGAATGTTTTGCAATCGAGTCAAACCGCTCCCATCAGCGTTCCAGAGATTCGGGTCTCGGTAAGCGAAGACCACCAAGTCCGAGACACCAAATGTGCGTTGCAATCGCTCAAAGTTCTGTCTCACTGGATCGGTCTCAGAGAACATATTCTCCAGAGAGCGATCGAGCCGCAGTCGAATCGACCCGGGGATCAAGCAGAATGCAACTGTGAGCGCCACAATAAAGCAAATCGCTCGATGCTTGATAATTGTTGGCAATTCCGTTCGAACCCCCGTTAGATTGGAATGCGAGTAGGTTGGTAGAACTCACGCACGTCGATACATTTCATCCCTGCTCGTTTGGCTGCTTCCACACCTAGATCAGCGTCTTCAAAGACAATGCATTCCGTCGCTTCCACACCGAGCCGCCTGGCTGCTTCGAGAAACACATCAGGTTCCGGTTTGTGACGCTGCGTATCTTCAGCGGTTACAATCGCGTCGAACCAATGGATGCACTGAACCAATTCCAACTGATGATTGATGATGCGACGGAATCCACCGCTAGCGACCGCAATCGGTTTGCGGCCACGGTGCTCGCGGGCAACAGCCATCACGGGTTCAATGGGTTTGAGTAAATGGATCAAATCCAGAAAGGCCTGTTCTTTTTCGTGTGCCGCATGAATCGCGTCCACGGCGACAGATTGCTCGGCTGCCAGCATTTCAATGATTCGATGACTGGGCATCCCGCCCAAGGCGTAGAATCGATCCTCTGGAAGCTCCATGCCATATTTTTGCATGGTCTTATACCAAGCTAAAAAGTGAATCGGCATTGAATCCACCAACGTGCCATCGCAATCAAAAATGATTCCGCGAGCGGAGTCGATCCATGTCAGGTAGTTTTCAGGAATCAAGACGCTCACCGCTCCGGCTCATTGGGGTACATTTTTTTCAACTTACGATCCAACGTCGATCGTTCAATACCGAGGATAGCGGCAGCGATATTCTTTTGTCCACCCGTATGTTCGAGTGTGGCTCGGATGTGTTCCGCTTCGACTTCTTCAATGGTTCGTTCTCGATAGGCGAGCGGTGGCTGATTCAAGAGAGATAGTGCGTCAATCTTGTCCATTCCCGGCACTTGTAGGTGAGATAAAGCCAAATCCTCAGGTTCAGCCAAATCCCCCGAGGATAGAACATGTGCCCGCTCTACGCAATTTCGTAATTCTCGAACATTTCCAGGCCAATGATACTTTTTCATGGCCTCGACCGATCGAGGCGAAAAACCTTTGGGACCATGCCCCGATCTTTGCTGAAACTGCTGCAAAAAATAATTCGCGAGGAGCATAACATCTTCGGGGCGTTCTCGGAGAGGAGGAATCCTCAACTCGATAACTCGCAATCGAAAATAAAGATCGGAGCGAAAGGCACCATCTTTAACCGCTTGTTCGAGGTCTTTGTTCGTGGCTGCAATCACACGCACATCGACCGCGATAGGTTTGCTGCCGCCGACTCGTTCAAAGGGTTTGCCTTCGAGAATGCGAAGAAATTTTGATTGAATTTCCATGCTCATTTCACCGAGCTCATCGAGCATGATCGTCCCGCCGTTGGCTTGTTCAAATTTGCCCGCTTTACGATCCGTTGCACCGGTAAAGGCCCCCTTTTCATGCCCGAAGAGTTCGCTCTCGAGCAACGTTGGCGTTAACGCGGCACAATTCATGGCAACAAATGGACCTGAGCTCCGCAGGCTAGCGTCATGAATGGCCCGAGCCACTACTTCTTTGCCGGAGCCGCTTTCGCCTCGAAGCAAGATCGTTGCGTTGGTGGGCGCCACCTTGAGGACCTGTTCACGAATTCGAGTCATCCCCGAGGACGCACTAACCCATTGATCGGAATGTCCAAGCTGTTGTTCCAGCTCTTGGATTCTTGATTTCGAGTGGTTGAGTCGATGCTCCAACATTTTGCGATTGGAGAGATTGACCATAAAGGTGGCCAACACTTCAGCAACCGCTAAAGTCACCTCTAAATCTTCTGCGGTCAGGTCCGGTTCATTGAGGCGGCTGTAAAGATGGACCAGACCTAGAATTTCCGCTTCTGTTTGAATAGGAGCCAGGATCACACTGGTTGTTGAGCGAATCTGACTTTCGTTCGATGTTTGGTTTGAGGAGGTCGTTTCGACAAGTTCGCTATCCAGATGGATGTTTCGCGCTAGGATTGCGGATCGTTCTTTGAGGACTGCATTGGCCAACTTATCCGAGACAGGATGGTATGCTCGACCCGCTTTTTGAATCGCTGCAACGACCGATCGGCTTGATGAAATGTTGGGCCCTTTGTTAGCCGTAGTGAGTTTTAGTATCCCAGCTGATTGACAACTAGTCGCCGCTAGGAGCCGCTCCAATGCCAGTTCGCAGCCTCTCGCCAGATCATTCTCTTTGGCCAATTCAAAGGCGAGTTGCAAGAGATTTACCGTGGACGAACTGAGAGCCACAGGCTTGGAGACCAATGCCATCGGCGTGCCCGTTTTGGGAGCCGCAGTCGGATTTCCAGGGGGAACACCTGGGATCGAAAGCCCCAGGCTCGCAGGATCGAGGATGGCGGACTTCGATTGCCGATGAACAATCGTCGCGACTTCATGGTCGGCAGTTTGCGTCGTATCCGGGGGCGGTCCCTCGGAATCAAGGGGTGGAGCGATATCTTCGAGGGAATGAGAAAACGTCATCCGACACGACGCGACGGTAATCGTTGTCCCGGGGGTTAGCTCTTTGGGAGCAGAAATCCGGTCGCCGTCGACAAAAGTTCCATTCCGCGAGCCTAAATCGCGAACTCGCCAATGTCCGTCAAAAAAAATTTCTGCGTGCCGCCTGCTCGATCGGTCGTCGGGAACAGGAATTTCGTTCGAAGAAGCCCGTCCGATGACCAAGTTCTTGCCCGGTTCCAGGCGAAAAACATCGGTCCAGCGACTTCCTTGCCGGATAATCAAATAAGCCGATGGACTGTTTTGTTGCATAAGTGGCGATGGGAAATTAACCTAGGACGGGTAATGCGGAACTCTTTTTTGCCTTTCCCTGGGCGATTTTCACGCGGAAATTGTGGAAAGTTATCGGAAGTCCGTACACAATAGGATACAGTGTGCTTCGAAAAGAGAAGCCACCGAAACTCACTTTTCTTTTGCACCCCTTGCTGACTTATTGAACCGGAGTACTGAGTATGGGCTTTCGAAGACTTTGCCGTCAAACGCTGGGAATTTGCTTGGGCAACCACCCAGTCGCAAAGCATGCGATGGCTGTTGCGGTGACCTTTGGCGTGTTTGCCATGGGTGAGTCGGCATTTGGACAGGGTGACGGGTTCTTCCGGCAGCCTATCGTTGGTGGTGTGCGTATTGATGCCGATGGCGTTATGCGATCTGCTACCATTGCCGATCAAAACCAAACCTTGTCAGACCTACGCGAAGCGTTGGTTGGTCCTCAAGGTGAATTGCAAGCGGAATCGAACACTCGTTTGATATCGCTGAAAAATCTACAAGAAGCCGTAACGGAAGCGAAGAAGAACAACACCGAGATTCCTGAAGAAACG
>JALOQS010000455.1 GCA_025459355.1 Pirellula sp. | reverse complement strand
AGCTTCAACAATTGTTGCCACGCTTCCGGTTCCGAACCAATCGCAGCAGCCAAAAGAGACCCGCGAGTCGGCAAGGAATCGGTCGATTGGGGCTGCAAATTCATGATGAAAAATACTTTCGGTTTGGCGTGTCACACTCCCAACGACTCTCTAGGTATCCCTGGGCATGTTATCGAAAAAGCTTGGTAGAAAGAAGCATACCCTCGCAAAATTCTTCTGAGGTCACTTAAAATGCACACTATGGCAGACACCGCAAATCTTAATTCCGTTTTCCCCTCCGAGTGCCCATCACAAGACATTCTACTCGAGT
Source organism: Pirellula sp. (assembly GCA_025459355.1). Classification (GTDB taxonomy): domain Bacteria; phylum Planctomycetota; class Planctomycetia; order Pirellulales; family Pirellulaceae; genus JBKCUI01. Next base: position 2,367 of record JALOQS010000455.1, on the reverse strand, counting down.
ATTTTCTAGGGATGGCGGATGATTTCGTTAGCATTAGCATCGATACTCATATCTCCACATGCGATGCTTGCAATCATCGATTGACAGAACTGGAGTCCTCACACGGCTCAATGTTGCGTGAGACTCTTCAAACGCCAAGCCTTCAGGATTCGACCGACCCAAATCCCGAAGAGGCTCAGCAAGCCATCGACCTGGCCTGGCGGGCCGTCCAGCAGCGTCTTCACGAGGACCTGTCCCGTGGTTCCTCCCCGGTATCCGTGGGCCAATATCGCGTGCTTGAACGGATCGGATGCGGCGGGATGGGGAGTGTCTATCGCGCCGAGCACAGTCAACTGAAAAAGGTCGTCGCTCTGAAACTGATCCCGATCCAGTGGTCGCATCCTCAAACGCTGCAACGATTCGAACGGGAGATTCGTGCCGCTGGGCAACTGCAACATCCCGGCATCGTCACCGCCACCGATGCGGGTACACAGTCCGGTATGCAATACTTGGCCATGGAGTTCGTGGATGGACTCGATCTGGGTAGGCTCTCTCGCAATATCTCTCCAATCCCGACTGCGGATGCGTGCGAGATCGCTCGTCAATTATCTTTGGCACTCTCTCATGCGCATCAGTTAGGTATCATCCATCGCGACATTAAGCCCTCCAACGTCATGCTTGATTCCCAAGGGCGAGTGAAACTTCTCGACTTTGGTCTCGTTCACTTCCATCGTTGGGATGGTCCTGTTGGCGAATTAACTACGGTTGGGCAGTTCCTCGGCACCCTTGATTACATGGCACCCGAACAAGCGGAACGAAGCGAAGTGGTCGACGCGCGAAGCGATTTATATTCGCTTGGGGCAACGTTCCGCATCAATCACCGATCGAGAAACTCAAGCGACTCAGCCAGCATCAACCGATTCAGCTTCAAACACTTCGTCCCGATTTGCCATCGGAGTTATGCGACGTAGTGAATCGTTTGCTGGCCACGCAGCCTGAATCGCGATTACCGAGCGCATTGCATGTTGCAGAAGCTTTGCAATCCTTTTGCGAAGGGGCGGACCTCGCTGGGCTTGCGAAGCGCGGACTACAAAGCAGTCGCGATGGTGCTTTCAATGTCGGTATACGCCCCGTAGAAGTAGGTCTTGCCACCCCCTTAGAACAACCCTCGCCGAGTGCTTCCGTACGGCAATCACCGGTACGTCGCTTGCCGCCGGTATGGGGTTGGATAGCTCTGGCACTCGTGCCTATGCTCGGATATTTCGGTTGGCAGATGATACTGGAAAGCGATCAAGGGAACCTTGTTATCGAGTCAACGTCCGACCAAACAAAGATCGAGATCAAACGACGAGCAAACGGAACTGCAAAAGAAATGCTTGTCGAGCCTGGAACCCATCTAACACGTTTACAAGCCGGTGAATACGACATCACGATTCACGAAGGATCGGACCAAATCTCCATCGAACCGAAGCAAGTACAATTGCGACGTGGAGAAACGGTCGTGGCTCGTATCGTTCGGCTTCCTAAAAGTGAATCGAGTAAGTCGCAATTAGAAGTTAGTGACTCCAGAAAATCTGAGGAGTCCGCGACCAATGAGAAGCAGGCCTTTGCTGGAGTAGAGATCCCTGAGTCGGTTGAGAAGATCCTTTTTAAAGGCAAGACTCTCGTCGAGTGGCTGCATGTTTTAGAACAAGAACGAGATCCTGCTGCGTGGCGGGAAGCCTTCGAAGCAATTCATAGAGCAGAACCGCAAGTTATTCGATCCTTGGCGGAACCGATTCGATCCTTAGGACTAAAGAACAAATTCTTTCGTGTGCCAACCACTGGCTGGTTTCTTCCCGTTTTCTCTCATGAAGAGTTTGATCAACTGGTGTTGGAACAGATGCAAGGCAAGGCGTTGCAAGAGTGCGTCGAGGTCTTGGATAGCATCGCGAGGTTGTCGAATGATAAGATGCGAGATGGAGTGGACTATCAAGCGAGTCAGCTTACTCAGTCGTTGGCTTTTGTTGAGGAAAAATTGTCGACGTCAGCCCCGGCATCGGAGTTATTGGCTGCGATGGTTAATCCCAACGCATTCGAGTCGATTGCTGGGATTAAGGACGCATCGTTTTTCAAGAAGCACCCTTGGCTAGAGTTCATGGCCTATCGCCTTCGAATGGATTCCCAAGCCGTTCGGGTCTTAACCCGGGTTAAGACCGAAATCCTAAGCAACTACTCGTTGGACCTGGATCGGTTTCTGTTGTTGGCTAGTTCGTTCGCGTCAGCACCGAACCTGGATAAGGAAGGACTAGAAAGCTATCGTCAACATGTACGCCATCGGCTCGCCGTCGAGTTGAAGCGATGGGCGGAGTCGGGCCAATTGTTTGGTGGCTTGGGTATGGGGCCCAC
>JALOQS010000230.1 GCA_025459355.1 Pirellula sp. | reverse complement strand
CCGTGATCGTAAGAGACGTCGCAAGCCATTCAAGCCCGACGACTTCAATCCCTACGCAGACCAAAAGCCAATCGTTGCTCGCGGAACTGTTGAGCAAGCGGCAACCATGTTGGGAGCTGCTTACAAGAGAAATACTCAAGTCTCACCCCTCAAGTCTCAAGCCTCATTATGTCCCAAGTCAGAGCCGGAGGAGCCTACGTCGAGAGCAAAAAAAAGACATAATTGATCAGAAGCATATGATTCTCGTCCAATTGCCGAACCGATCGAGTATTAGAAAGAAATGTGTATTCAGCTATTGCCGATCAACCGCGTTTCCAGTTATGACCAATGGTTGGCTTTGCACGCTATTTGAATCTAATGAGTAATGTACAACCAGCGTTACATGAATTGGGCCTGGTTCATTCGGAGACTTAAATTCCATTTTCACCGTCTCGCGGCCTCCAGAACCAACGGTAAATGGATGAAAATCCACAGCTTCCACACACCCACCTTTACCACAACTTCCGACAATGCCTAAGACACGAATTGAACGTGGATTTGGATTGGCAATTCCCAAAGCTAACATCGATTCCTCCCGTATTGGAAAATCCGATTGTACAAATTCAGATTCGTCAAATTGTAACGGGATCGTCGTGCTGATTGGTTGATATTGACCAGTCCAAATTGCAATAAGCAAAATAACGATTCCGAGCGAACCACAAAACAGAGCAGCCCACTTAAAAATCAACTGACTGTACATAGGTTTCATGCAAGGTCCGCTCTTCGTCGAAGATAAATGCCGAGGGCAAGGAATCCAGCGCCCGCGACAATTCCAACTAACCAATAGGGAATCGGATACCCCCGCATAGTCGTTCCTTCAGGCTCGGGAATCCCGTAGTGGCTTAATGTGAATTCGCTGGTTGAATTCTTATTGAGTTCGATGTTACTTAGCTTTACCCAAATCTCTGGTGAATCAGTGGACGTTTCTCCGCTATTAAGCGTTTTCGAGCGGAATCGAAACTCGCTCGGAAACCAGCTAGACGAATGAAGCTGGTCGTTCGCGTATTTTACATCGACTATATAAGTCACAACGACCGACGACGTCGGTCGGTCTACCAGCTCATAATGTTGAACTTCGCCATGTTTACCAAAAACAACCATTGCGCTTTCATGGCCATACGGATGTTCCGGTGGGAACTTAGCTTCCACGATTTGACTGTCGATCGTGCCTTCGCCAGTCCGAATGGAAACCTGTATCCCGTCTTTTTTCGAAACTATGTCGTAACTCGACACATCAAAGACTCGAATTGGTGCAAAAATGGACATTGCATCGGTCGCAGAGAAGGAAAAAAAGACCGGATCTTTTTGTAGATTTTCGCGCGTCACATTATCCAGCTGTACAACTAAGTCTCTCAAAACATATCCCTCATTTTTCTCCTGCATATCGACTTGAAAGGAGTATTGCGAATTGCCAACTTTGACTCCTTGACTTGAGCCTGATCCAGATGAACGCCAAGTTGGAGATCTTGTAAACGAGAAAGCGCCATTGTTCGGAAAAGCCTGGAATGAAGCGACACGACCCATAAGAGCAAGCGTCCCTTGAAACTTAACCCCACGAGCATCGATTCCTTCAACACGACATCTTACGTTCTGTAGCGAGTCAAGATAATTCGTCGTAAACCCCTCAACCCGCTTCGCTAGACGGTCCAGATCTGACTCCTGACCAAAACCCGAAACAACGCAAAATACGGTCATTAAATATGCATAACTGAATTTTCGACACATTGCCATTTCATCAAAGTCCTTGGATTGCCGAGTGATAAAGTTGGCCCGAATCCAGAAGGATTCGGGCCAACTACACAGATGTCCGTAGTGCTAGAGTTAGTAGCAATTTACAACGCCACCTCCTCGATTGCACGTCTTGTCGCAGGCCGTCACGTTGCATGGCGCGGCAGTACCCTTACAAGTTGCGGCGTTTGTCGTAGTAGAGCAAAAAGAGTTGCTCAAACTTCGGCTATATCGAGAAAAGTACGCATTGAACTGTTGAGCTGTTGAGCTGTTGTTTTTTCGCACAAGATGAACTCCTTCGGGCTGCTTGGACTTAAAGCACGAATAGATCGTTAGACGTGGTTCTAGCGGGTTGCTATCTGCATTGCAAGAAAATTCTACACAGAATTTAGAAAACATTTCTTCCAAGTGGGGGGCGGTGAAACAAATGTGGGTCTGTCGATCCAGCAGCCGCAGCCGCGGCGAGTGCAGTACTGGCCTACTATCGAGCCACTCAACGAGACTTGGTTTCTTATCTGCAGGTCGATGGCGAGTACATCAACGACAAGCACGCGCTCGTCACGGCGTCAATCAATCGAACCAAGCTTGATCCTGTCTCGTTCAATACCACCGGTGCATCAACGCATCTCAACCAATCGCTCTTCACCCGAGGGATCTATGCTGCGCCTGGCAAGATCGCACCTAACTATCGCGGTGCAATTGGTGTGAGCGACTCGGGCGTCGCCGGCGTCGATGTGACAGTTCCTGCGTTCGAGTTTTCTGTCCGCAAGAAGTTTGAGTTCGTATCGACCGACTATCTACTTGCCATGGTCGCGATGACTGGCCGCGTGAATTCAAAACCACGGTCGATCTTCGCGCCCGGCGAAGCACTGTTCCTCGGTGGTCACGACGAACAGAACTGTGATAACGTGACGTGTATGCACTTCAGACAACTCAGGAAGCCTTTAGAAGGTATAAAACCACTGCGAGCGAAGCGCAGAACAACGATATGCTCCCCGCTGCAAAAAGCAATCGAGAGGCATTGTATCGTTGATAGTTTTCTCGATAGCCTGTCGATATTTGCGATCCGAATAAAATTCCAATTGCAAAAGGGCCAATTAAAGCTATCGGCACAGAAACAAACAGGGTCATCCCAAGTGTCAATACAAAAAATCCTTTAAAATTTGGATGGTCATTCCAGCCAAATAAAGAATTGCACGCTAACATCCCAACTGTGAATAACACCGCTGTCAAAAGCGGCTGGGCAATTGCACCTATAAACAGTCCGAACCACGACTTCTGTTGAACATACCAACGCAATGTCAAAAGATACGAAGCTGAGAACACTATCGTCATAGGAAAAATAGCAATTATTCCCATCATTAGTTCTCTACTGGCATCCAAAACGAATCACCGAGATAGTATTGACGCTCGAAAATTCCCAACTCGTCACGACCAACTACGAACGTTCTTCCTAGTGTCGGACTGCTTTGCCACAGCTTGACTAAAGTACTCTGTTGATAGTCCGCTTCGAGGTTGGAATCAATCCACACGCGATTACTTGGGAACGCACTAGAATCGGTATCGACAACAGAAAAGTCAGCGAAATTGCCTTGCATCGTGAAGCCGACGTCCAACTTATACCAGATATCGCTCGACGTTCTCGTCATTATCAAGTCGAAATCATCCTCCAAGTCTGGGTCGGGGCGACCGTAAACGAATACGCCGGCTGTTCCACTTGTCGTAGACGAAAGAGTTGTATAACGGTTCCGCTCTTCAATTTCACCTTGATAGACAACCAACTCGTAGCCTCCTCGTAAAGCAGACCCATCCGTTACATGATCAAAGTATTTTACGGAAGTGCCGTCAAATCCAACCGCATAAACATCTCGGCTGTAGAGACGGAAATCCCCGTCCGTAAGCGGACCGGGATTCTCTTGAAATTGCGCGGCAGTCGACGCCCCAAAAAGTAGAAGCCGATTCGTTGCGGACATCCCATAGTTTTGATCCGCCGCATCTGCCGAACGAACTGTTCCTGCCCCGTTGGCATTATAAATATTCGCGATGAAAGATTTCGAAACTACTGTGGCGAGCGTAATGAAAAATGTAGTTTCGCCAAGATCGTCATCAAAAAGCCGTACTGTAATACGTTCACCGTCGCTTGGAGTTATGAGTCCGATGTCAATGCTAAATCCAACGCCGGATTCTGGGATAAGCTGCTGGTTGCGAACAACTCCATTGACCAAAACCTGAACACCATGACGATCGAGAAAGCCTCGGTCTTGAAAAATTCCGGAAATTGAAGCAGACTCAATTATTCCATTCTCGTTATAGCTTCCATTGAGAGTTGGGTAATCGACCCAAGTTGGTGCGACGTTCTGCACGATCATGAACGAATTGTAGGCGGGTCCACCAACCGGAGTTGCCTTAATTGTCAAGCTATCTGCGCCGCCCCCGTTACCAGGACTCGGCCCATCGTCCAACACTAAGAAGGAGGTGTTGAATTCGTAAAATCGATCACCATTCACGTTACTTTGGGAATTCCTTGTCGCCTGTACTGTTGAGACTTCATTCGGAGTTTTTACCCCGTCAAAATTCAAGTCCGCCCATACAGCTACCTCAACGGTAGGCACCTCGCGTCGAAATTTTACCGTACCGGAAATTGGAAGAATTCCACCCTCGTTTATTGCGACGATTTGATTCCCCGAATCAGTCCGGTAGACCAAAGAAATGACTTCAGGGATTGCGTTGATGACAGGCAAAACCGCTGAAGCATGGACTTTGTCGGATAGCGTACCGTTGAACCGTCCGTAGCTAACTGCAATGTCGACTTTGATTTCTTTAAAATTAACCGTATTTCTCGAAGCATTAACAGCTTCCAAGTAAAGCGTTATCGACCCACCGGGCGACAGGCCGAGCGAACTAGCTGATAAGGATTGACCAGATCTAATAAGCGACGATAAATCGGTACGATTTGAGGATGCGTCCACCTTCCACAATCGGAAATCTCCACCCGTGCTTGCAGCGTTCGCACTTGCCATGCTGTAGGTGAAGGTGATGTTGAAATTACTGTATCCGGCATTCTGTAGATTCGAACTTAGAGACAGTTGGATTGGTTCGAAACGTGCCCCAGCAATTCCGTCAAAATCTATTCGGTCCACAGTACCGTCTTGGTCGATGTCGCCGTTCAAAACATCGACTAGACGCCCCTTTGTACTGTCAATCTCGATCCAGTCGTCATCGCTATCGAAGCTACCATTGTTGTTACTATCGATGTCAAGATCCGCTAATGGCACATGTATGATAGCCGTACCAGTGGCCTCGTTTGTGTCGTCTCCGAAGAATTGACGCTGCAACAAGCCAGAATCATTGTCTACGAAGAAATCCCTTCCGGTTGGCGTCCCGCTGCCACTCGTCCAGCTTGGGCTCGCGCTGCTATCAATCCACGCTCGATAATCGTAGTCAGGGCCTTCTTCTCGATTCGTTCCACCGTGACTTACTGAGACTAAGTAGGATTGTCCTTTAACAAGACTAAGTTGTTCTCGTTGAACCACACCGTAGTCCGGTGCTGCGATTGTTTGGCTACCGACTTGCATCGACCAGATTTCAGAATTGCTACCGCTATGGTCTCCGATGAACGCATACGGACGAGCAATCATGTCTGGTGGCGCAATATCCGCTGCCAAGAGCCGACGGGTCTCAAGTTGTTCTAGTGCGCAAAGTCGAATTCGATTCCGTCGCGAAACGGTTTTCGATGATTTTGATTTCCAAAGTTTCATGGTTTGTCTTTGGAGGCGTATTGATGATTGTCGTTCGCGTAGCTGCGATCGCTAATCGCCGGTGGTTTGCACGCTTCCGTAATCCAACTACACAACTGCCGCAGCTTGGTGGCTATTAGTTTGATCCTTGAGATCGTATGACTGAGGTCGATAAGAGTCAACGGTTTGAATCCTCAAATTTTCCGAGTGATGTGCTAGCAAACACCGATTCGACTTGATCGGATTAAATCGATAGCGACTCCCCGGACACTGCCGAACCACCTAGTGGCTCTGGTGGCTTCGATGGGGAAGTTGTGGAGGTGGCAGCATGATCCATTGTCCCAACCTAACCAATGACAACCGATGCCAGGTCGCTAGTCACTTGGCCGAATGCTCCGTTCAGGCCTCGTCTAGCGGCTGCCGAGCCTGCAGCGAGTGTTCGAATCCGCAAGCGGTCAACCTTGTGACGATCGGAATGGCCATTGTCAACAAACGTCGACGAAACCAGAACGTCGACGAACTTAAAACACTGCTGAAGAGCTACCTGCCTAATCAGGAAGAACCAACGACCCTGCGGATCGCAGCTTACAAGCCAGGTCCAGGAAGTGAACTTCGCAAGATGCTCGCATGGTTCGCAAGACCAAGCGACACCTGCAAGTGTGAG
>JALOQS010000229.1 GCA_025459355.1 Pirellula sp. | reverse complement strand
GCTCCACAAACATGGGATTACACGCAGCGACCTTTTTAGAAACGGAAAATTCACCGGGAAGACTAGGTCGAGCTATTCAACTGGTATAACGCCGAGGCCTATACGCTCGGGTAATGCACAAGTTGGTTTCGGTTTGTATCAATTGTAACGATTGAAACGCTCACGTTCTCTAAGGACTTTTGTTACCAACTACAAAGTTGAAGCGGCCCGACGAGGAAAAGGGGACAGTCTGCAATCGAGAAAGCCAAGAATCCTGAGAGGACGTCTCATAAACGCGTTGCCGTCCTGATAGTTCGATTTTCCGTTGACTTGCGTCTGTTTCCTATCTTCAACGGCAACATAGCAAAACACAGCCGCATCATCGAAAAACCAAATGCTACACCGAACCAATGAGTGTAGACTCGAAGTCATGATCACATTTGTTTGTAAAGTACTCGACTCCGAAGATCGCTGGAGCAGCTCTACAGTTGAAGCGGCCTCCAAAGCGGATGCGATTAGCATGCTTCACAAGGAAGGACTGCTGGTTGCTGAGATTCGTCCAAAAACGAATTGGTGGGTTTCCCGATCGAACCACATTAACAATGCGAAGATCAACCGTTTCTATGAGATGTTGTCGAACCAACTTGACGTTGGTATCCCGTTACTGAAGTCTCTGCAAATCATTCATGAGAATGAAGCGACGCCGCATGCAAAACAGATATGGACCGATATCATACACAAGGTGTCTAGCGGCCAGTCATTAAGCTCTGCTCTATCGCACTACCCTCGAATTTTCTGCCATTCTGAGATTAGCATGATCGAAGCGGGCCAAGAAGGTGGCTTTCTTCCACTCGCACTCAATCGCATCGTGCTCCTGCGGGAGTGGAAATCCTCGATCTCAGCCCGCGTACGAGGGGCTGTCGCTTATCCTTGCATTTTGATTCTAGCGGCCTCCATCATCGTGCCATTCATTCTGATAGGTATCGTGCCCCGTTTCGAACCTCTCTACGAATCACTCAAACAAAGTGGAAAAATGCCGTGGGTAACTCAGTGCCTCATTAACATATCCGCTGCAGCCAAGAGTTATGGAATCGTACTTTTCTCACTCTTAGTCCTTGGTATTCTTGGTTGGTGGACTCTTACTCCCAAAGCTAAACGCTCTGCGACGCTCGAGCGAGTGTCACGACGACTACCAATTTTAGGGACACTCATTCAGGATTGGAGTCTCTCTCAATTCTGCCAAACACTCAGCGTTCTATTGGAAAATCGCGTTGGATTGCTCACGGCGTTGAGTATCTCCGCGCGTGCAACCAACAGCGTCTTCCTGATGGAGCTTATCCAAAAAACCCAAGATGAGGTGGTCCGTGGAAAGTCAATCGTTCAACCGCTTAGTCAATCCAAGGAAATCGATCGCGACGTGATCGCTATGTTGCACGTGGGTGAACAATCCAACACTCTCCCCCTCGTCTTAAACAAAATAGCGACGCAATTGGAACAGCGCATCCGAAAGAACCTGGATCTTTCGATCAAGCTCATCGAGCCAATTCTTATGATGATTTTAGCGGTGTTGATCGGTAGCATCGTCATCGCTCTGATCTTGCCCATCTTCGAAGGAAATGGCCTTAACTCATAAACCTTTTCGTTTCACTCATAGACATAAAACACATGAAAAACTCTTCTCCGACTTCCATTCGTTCAAAACATTTGACCTCTCACAAAAGAGGTTTTACCCTGCTGGAAGTACTTCTAGTGTTGGGCATCCTCGCCGTCATCATGGGCTTATTGGTCCCTCGACTCACCAATCGTCAACGCGATGCCAAAATCGAGGCCACCAAGATCAGCATGCAAGGCTTAAAACAAGCCCTCCAGCTTTATGCGCTAGATCACGATGGAGAGTTCCCAAAAACTACCGAGGGACTTGTCGTTTTGAATGAACCCAAATCTCGGGACAAAAAATGGAAAGGCCCTTACCTGGAAAAGACACCCGTTGATGCCTGGGATCAACCGTTCACTTACCGAAACCCAAGCTCGACTCCTCGCAAAACATTCGACTTAGTCTCCTCGGGTCCAGACTTAACGATGGGAACTGAAGATGATATCGCGAACTAAAAGAACTCAAGGTCACTCAACTAAAATCATGATGTCTTACGCCGTAGATCGAAAGGCGTTCTCGCTTTTAGAACTGCTTATTGTGTTAACACTTATGACGGTTTGTATTGGAATCATAGTACCTGCCAGCCAGACATGGATCCGTCGCACAGATGAGTTACACGTCAAAGCCATTTGGGAAGAAGCTCTGCGTGTAGCGCGTGTTCGAGCGTTAGAATCCGGACTAGACCACTCCATTCGTTTCGATCCAACTCACTCCACGTTGTTGGTTTGCCACGCCGCAACCGAAGGAGTTAATCCTAAAAGCGATTATCCCCCTGCGCGATTTCCCTGCCCTCGGAAAACCCATATCAAATTTGTGAGCCATAACGGCAAAAAACCACTCGACTATTTGAGGGTTGACGCCAACGGAAACGCTGATCGCGCAATGATCGAAATCAGTCGAAACGAATCATCAAACCAGTTCAAGATTCATCGTTTTCACGCCCGCCTAATATCCGACTCCGTTCTAAAGTAGTCTACTGAAATGTCTAGATCGAATAACCCGAACCAATCTAATACCCCCGTGCTTATTGATATGCAGAGGTATTCCGTTTCCATAACCAAATGGAATCAGAACGAGGAATCGAAGTCGATCAAGTACTCTTGGAAAGAACCATCGAACCCATGGACGGACCCAGCATTAATCAGCGACTGGTTGGATTCCTTACTGGAGCAAGAACAGATCAAGGATTGTGAAATTGCTATTTCACTTCCCCGCTCCCTCATTGGACTGCACGTGCTAGAACTCCCGAAGGTAGTCGATGAACGATTAGCAGACCTAGTTGGGCTTCATCTCGAGCAATCTTACCACGACAAAGCACACGCCATCACCTACGATCTAGCTAAGCTAACACATGACAATCGCAACCGAGAACTTGTTCTTCTCGGGACGTTATCCACCAGTCTCTTGTCCAGTATCCATGCCGTTTGCAACAAGCGCGCGTTAACCCTCATCCGTGTCGGTTGCATGGATTTTGTTGCATCTGAGTTCCCAGCCTCGTCTTATGACGCCCATGCAGCAATTCGCTCTTTAGTAACGATCCGCGGTGATCACGTCTGCGTATCCGTTGTACAGGGTCCGCATATACTGCAAAGCCAATCGGTTCCCATGGATGAGTCGGAACCGAATGCTAAGATGCTGCTGGGACGACTGAGACTTTTAGAAGCCGCCCTTCCCGAAGAGATTCAGAAACTGCCTCGATTGGACGGCATCTGCCTTATCGACTCGGATGCATCCATCGCTCTTTCAAGTCAGTTTGCGAAGCAGTTGGGAATGCGAACCATTACGGTTGATCTGAAAAAGAACTTTACGCGATCCATCGACTCTGCCGTGACAAAGTCCATCGACTTCGTAAATTGCTGGACTCCGAAACGCGATCGTCTCGCTTGGAAAAAAATCGCCGTACCAGCCGCGATCCTAACCTCCATGGCTGCAGTATTCTTCGGTATTCAACAAATCCGTTTAACCCGGTTGAATCAGGAATTAACGAGCTTACAAAACGAACTCAACTCCACAGAGCAAAAGATTGCGGACCTAGCCGAGTACAAAGAAAAATGGAACCAAATTCAATCGTGGAAATCGACGAAGCTATCTTGGGGGCATGAACTTGTTCAAATCGCAAAGCAGTCAGCTCGGTTCGAAAACACCTATCTTCACCGAATCCAATTCGAATCGCCCGATTCTGAACAGCCCCCCTCCATCCGGCTAGAAGGGAGATCTAAAACCGTCGGAGATGCGATCTCCTGGAATCGATTCGAAACTGAGTCGGAAAGCCGATATTCGCTTGTCCCTCAAACGATCGAGACAAGTGTCTCTGATCCGAAATTCCCAATCCAATTCCGCACCGAAGCCACATTACCCCAATCTGAAGATGAGGTTCACACACCATGAAGCGACGTGAAACAATTCTCGGGCTTATTCTCTTTGGGAGTCTTGCAACCTACTTTGCAGCATCAGACGTCCCGAGTCTAAAAGCGATTAGTGGCGGTAACCTCTCTACTGTATTGACGCAAACATCCTCCAAACTCCAAGCTGCGCAGGAAGAGCTTGAGGAGTTGAGGCATATGGAAATGCAATGGAAAGAGATCCAAGAAAATGGCTTGATCGGACAGCCCACGGTCGCCACTCTCTCTTATCAAGAAGTATTGATTGCCTTTTTAAAACAATCGGGGATCGATAATCCCACTATCGCCACCAGCACTCCAATTCCAATGGAGGGTATTGGGCACCGAATCTTGTTCAATGTCCAAATCGAATCATCCCTCGCGCAATTGGGAAGCTTTCTGGATCGCATCGAAAGCAGCGAAATTCTCCATCGAACAAAGTTTTTAAGCATTCAGCGGTTGGGTGGGGGGAACCATGAAAAGTGCTCCGTCTCATTGATCCTCGAGTCACTGTTGATCGATGGGGCTTTAGGAACCGATGTTGCCAAGCTTGCTTCACCCAGTATTGCAACAGACTTCGGAACCCAGCTCGCAACTCGCCATGCAATCGGTAAACCGTTGGAAATGGCACCTACGGTCTTCGATCTTGCGAATCTCTTCTCCAGCGAACCTGCCCCCCCAACAGCCACCGCTGAAGACGAGGCCATGAATGATATCGCTGTAGAACAACCGATGGACACGAGCACATCGGAAAGCTTTGAGCCACTACCTCCCACACCACTTTTTCAACTGGTAGGTATCCTCGGCATTGGGGACGAGCGTCGAGCCATGATATTACAAAAGAGCACGGACCTTTTGTCGACGATGGGTGTCAACGACTTACTGCCAACTTTCCAATCAGACTCTGAATCGCCCGGAGTGACCATCGAATGTATCGAGTACAACTACATCCGTATCACGAACTCAGATGGCCAGCGGAAAATATACATTGGCGAAACACTGTAAAGCTCGCGATTGTTTCACCGACGATGGCATCACTTCCGATTGCATTGCGATCCATTCTCCTTTTGAGAAGTTCCTTATCTAAAAGGATCTTCTCCTTCAGGGCCGCTTCCGGCCTCGCTCTAGCCATTTGGGTGCCGGTCCGGTTGCCTTGGTCAACGTGATCGGTGGATTGCCCATCGCTTCCAGCATCTGATCTCGCTGCTATTGCTGCGAACCCGAAGCAGGGAATTCCGTGGAGCTTAATTGACCGAAAGCAAACCATTGCATAGCCATAACCAAGCAAAACGCTAACACCAGTATTGCCGACGAAACTCGCTTCATGGCTCACCCTTTCATTGTGAAATTTTGCTCTAAGAACTCTTAAAGGCCGTTAACCCGACAACGCGATTTGACTCGCACGGACTCTTTCTAATGTCCTATCAAAACGCAAAGGGATCGTCGCTCGAAAGGTTACTGCCTCCGAATGGGTCATTAGTGCCAGGCTTCTTGTCGTTCGGAGCCATTTTGTTTCCGGAGTCAGGTACTGACGCTGCCGGTGTTGACGATACCGGTGCAAGCCTTGCTAAAAAAGATTCAATGTTCGCATGCGTACGTTCCATTGCGGAAACAATCAGAAACTGATTAACCGCAAATAATTCGACTTCCTCAACAAGCTCCCTGGGATTGATTGATACCCGAATGGCCTGGATGACTGATTTGGCATTTTCGGAATCTGCTGCGACGAAAGAAAGATCGTAGACTCCGATAGATCGCTTACTCGCTGCATCCGCCAAAGTTGTCACCTCCAAACCAGCTTCGTTGATTACGTACGTAAGATCATAAGGTTCGAGCAGCATGTCCAAAAAGGTACGAATGTTTCCCTGATACTGCAACGTTATCTTGATATCCTGCGAAAAACCACTCTCTGAGGCCATTTTTGCCGAATCATAAAAGATCGGTATTTCCAAGCTTTCAGTTATTCGACCTAAGACACTGGCAAGTGGGAACTCTTGGAGATCTTGCGGCTCGATCTCTCGCGCGAGGAGATCTCGAATCCGTTCGATGGACTGGAATCGCTTTCGGCCACGCTCTAGCCATTTGGGTTCCGGACCGGTTGGCTTGGTCCACGTGATCGGTTGATTGGTCATCTCTTCCAGCATCTGATCGCGC
>JALOQS010000039.1 GCA_025459355.1 Pirellula sp. | reverse complement strand
GTCTCTGGAGAGGTCCTCTTCGGTCTTTTTGCAAGCGTGCATTACGGTGGTATGGTCTCGTCCACCAAACAGTTCTCCGATGTTTTGATAGGATGACTCGGTCCATTGGCGGATCAAATGCATGGCTAGGCCTCGGGCGCGAACGACACCGGCTTTTCGGCTAGGGCCTCGCATTGCTTCCAGGGTTTGCTGCAGCTCGCGAGCAACATTTTTAGCAATTTCAGCTGGCAACGGGGCTGGCTTTTGTTGAGACACCACCAATTGATCGATCGCCCCGGGAGAGATAGCTTGGTTAAGAGTTTCTTCGATTCGTTGTTGATGTCTCCAGCGGGTCACAATCCCCTTGAGCTGAATCGCGGTGCAGTTATCCGCGAGTTGGGCATTGAGCCGAGTCAAATCTTGAGACTGCACGATCAAGCCTTCGGAGGCAGCGATTTGGTTCAGCAACTCCATGCGAATGGAGGTTGACGGTGGTTGAATCTCTAGACTGTACCCCCCCAACAGACGGCTAACGAGAGCATCGTTCCATCCGCTGACGAAACCGGGTAGTTGCTGCGAAGTGCAAATGACAAGCTGCTCAGAAAATTCGGATGAGTTCAGCAGTTCTATCAGCTCGGATTGAATTGCTTCTTTGCCGCGAAGATCGTGAATGTTATCCAGCAGGAGCCCGTGGCATGAACGGAATTGGTTGCGAAAGCGTGGCATATCATCTTCTTCGAGCGCGCGATGAAAGGCTCTCGCAAAATCGACAGCAGAAAGACTTTGAAACCGTCGTTGTTGGTCTTGGTTCAGCCAGCGACACATCAACGTCAGGGCCAGGGCCGTCTTGCCGGTCCCCGACAGTCCGAACAATACGATCGGACTTCTTTTTGCGAGCGTCTCGATTGTCTCGGTTGCAAAGAGCTCGCGAATCAGCTCATTCTCTGGGCCAATCATGTAGCTAGGTAGCAGGGGAACTGCGACCAATTCCTGGGTGCCACGCCGATTTTTTTGACCCGGTGACTGCAAAGTCAAGCTGGTTACTTTTGCAGTTTTGTCTGGCATAGGGAGATTTCGAGAGGTTATTCTGCGGTATCGAGGTAGGGATCTTGGCCCATCTCTCTTTGAATCTTAGTTCGTTCCTTTTCGTGATGAAGTAGCGCCATACGATCTCGGAAATGTTTCTTCTCGACTTTTCTTTGAGCCTTTCGAATTTTGGCGGCGAATTTCAAGAGTTGCTTGTTGGCAGAGGGAGTCGAAGTGAGTTTCTCGCCTATTTCTTTCATTTTGTCGGAGATTTTGGATCCGAAGCCATTCCGCAGGATTTCGTCATCCATACCGAGATATTGGCGGTACGTACCAGGGTCACCTTGTCGACCGCATCGTCCAATAAGCTGTCGGTCAATTCGAGCGGCGTCATGTAGTTCGGTGCAAATGACCATCATGCCACCGATTTCTCTGATCTCGTCTTTGAGTTTGATGTCGGTACCTCGGCCTGCCATATTGGTGGCGACCGTGATCTGGCGACTTGGCAAGCCATCCCAGCATCACGGAGCAAATTAGCGAGTATGTTCGATTTGTCGATGGAGCGAGTCCCGATCAGTACGGGGCGACCCTCGGCATGGACCAATTTCACTTCATCGACGATGGTCTGAAACTTGGTCATCATGTCTGGGCAAACGATGTCGGGTAGTTTGCGTCGTTTGGGAGGCCGATTCGTTGGGACTTGGACAACCGGGCTTTTGTAGATTCGACGTAACTCGCCAGCGCTTGTGGCTGCCGTACCGGTCATTCCCGCGAGTCGTTTGTATCGTAGGAACAGATCTTGAACTGTGATACGGGCCGCTTGTCCGGTGGGTACCGTAACCTCAACCCCTTCTTTCGCCTCGATGGCTTGATGAATCCCGTCACGCCATTTTCGTCCTTCGGCCAATCGTCCCGTGAATTCATCGACGATGACGATTTCGCCATCGCGTACAACGTATTGGCGATCCAATTGAAAATCTCGGTGAACTTTGATCGCGCGTTCTATGAACTCGTAGAGATCGACCAATGCCGCTGTTCGTATCAATTCGTCGCGAGGTAGCGAACGAACAAACTGGCGTCCCTTGCCGTTAAGCTCTATCTTTCGTGAATCCTCAGCGATTGTAAAGTGATCGTTGATAACGAAGTTCGGCGCATGATGCGATGCCCATTTGTAGGTCGCGATAACCAAGTCTCTTGTTTCATCGCCGAGTGACCCGATGATCAGAGGCGTTCGAGCCTCATCAATCAAAATACTATCGGCTTCGTCGACCAGAACGAAATGCATCCCTCTTTGAACAGGTTGATCACCGGAAGATTTCCATCGTTCCTGTGAGCCCATTCCGAGAAAGTCATCTACCGCACGTCCTTGAGCCCGCATCAAGAGCCGGTCTCGCAGAAAATCGAATCCAAATTCTTTTGCGGTACCATAGGTAACGTCTGCAGCGTAGGCGGTCCGTCGTTCGTCCTGATTCATCTCCGTGAGTACGACGCCCACATCTAGTCCTAGCATTTTGTAAAGCGGGCGCATCCATTCCGCATCCCGCTCAGCCAAGTAGTCGTTGACGGTCGCGAGATGCGCGCCTTTACCAACCAAAGAATGAAGAATGAGAGGCAGGGTCGCGGTGAGTGTTTTTCCTTCGCCCGTTTGCATCTCCGCGATACAACCGTTGAACAAAAAGACGCCCCCGAGGATCTGAACGTCGTAATGACGCATGTTCAATGCGCGTCGTCCTGCTTCACGAACCAGCGAATAGGTCTCTGGCAAGAGAGTCTCCAAAGGCTCGCCACTTTTCGCACGATAGACTAGTGAAAGGAACTCCTTGCGAATTTGCTGATTGTTAAGTCCTTTTCGATGCTCTTCCCATTGATTCACTTCGCGAGCCATCGCCGTCCATTGGCTGATCTTGTAAGTCGCAACGCCCGGAATTTTCCACCCGGCTGTTACTTTCGGTCGATAGGGAAGTTGGAGTTCCACTTTGGACTGAGACTTTTTCGACGCGGCAGACCCATCCGATTGGCTTTCGCGCACATCAATAGGCTGCTGAGCGGACTGCGGAGGGCCAGATGACGGGCTGCTCGCGGGTTCTTTGTCGTCGGTGGTTTGCTTTGGATCGATGATGCTAGTCATGCAAATGTGGATGTGGATAGCGGTACAAGTCTGAGAACCATCCCGACAAACGGCATTCTCATTTTAGGTCCTTGTTCAGCGCAGGCAAAGCAAGCAAAGCCGAATTCCGTTCATTCTACGAGAGTATAGAGCGATGTGTTCCGGCATAGTGCCAGACAATTTAGTGAAATACACGGTTTTTATACGACTGATCGCTCTTTTTCCTTTTTTGCATGGCGGTTTGGGTAAGCTGCGAAAGATATTCCTTAAGTTCCATTTTTGTCTTAGGTTCCGACTAATCCTACCGATCCAATTATGCGAACAGGTACGCGAGCCTTAGCTTAGCGAGAAGGAACACATGAAAATCAATCGTACAACACTCTCACTGATCATTGCCTCTCTTTGTGGAACGTGTGCTTCTGCAACAGTAGTGGGCCAGGATGGAACTAACGCCAGTACTGGGAGGATCGGTGATCAAGATTCTTCTGGCTACATTGAGTCGTCCTCTAGAATTAGCGATGTACCCCAAGCGGGCGCTGGTCAACCAGTCGCATACAGTCCGGTTATGTTTCATACGCCAGCTTTCGACGTACCAGGATCAACGGTAACGGTTGGAGCGGGATGCGAAACAGGCTGCACGACTACTTCTGGGCCAGTTACGCTGTGCAACACCTCTGCCAGTTCGTGGGTTGAGGTCGAGACCTTGCTCTGGTGGGGTAAGGGAATGACGGGAACTCCTACAATCGTGGGTGGCCCGGCGAACACAGTTTTCCCAACCGATGTACTGAGTGGCGGGCCAGACAACCCCGTTGGTGAGAGCCTAAGAGTCGGTTACCGATTTACGGCTGGAACATGGTTAGATTGTGATCAGAACTACGGCTTGATGGGACGCGTATTCGGACTTTACGGTGATGAAGACCGAACGACCATCACTGGCCAACCGACGACCGGTATCCGATTTTTCGACACCAGTCCGAGCGTCAACAATCTCAACAATTACCTCGTTCAACAAACGACACCTGGCGGTAACAACACCGGTGACATCATTATTGAAAACGAGCTAGATTTAGTTGCTGCTGATGCATCGTTCCGAACGAGATTGCTTGGGGATGGCCTTAGCAGAGGTGACCTGCTCGCCGGTTACAGCTTTATGCGATTGGATTCGTCCTACGCTCTCCGGTCTGTTGTTCTAGACGGAATTCTCGGCAACGGCATTCCTGATGGGACTGTAAGTACAACGGTCGATACCTTTGGCACCCGAAACGAATTCCACGGTGGCCACTTGGGTTTCATGAACGAAGTCGCTTCTGGCCGATTCTCGCTCGCACTCCTCGGCAAAGTCGCCATGGGTAACATGCGTTCGACTCGATCTGTAGCGGGCAGCTTCTCGGAAGTGCGACCAGCTCCAGACCCGGCCTTTAACGCCAACCGAGGCTTGTTTGCTCAATCCACCAACATTGGTGTAATGACTCAAGATCGATTCACGTTTATCCCTGAGGCTGGTGCCAAGCTCAAGTACCAGATCGGTCGCGGTCAATTGGGTATTGGATACACATTGTTGGTCATGCCAAGTGTTGTGCTAGCCGCGGGACAGATCGATACGAATGTTAGCAGCGATAACTTTGCACTCGTTCCTTTGGATCCACCAAGAACACCAGTTGCGAAGTTTGAGCGAGACACGTTCTTCCTGCACGGTTTGGATCTAGGCTACACGTTTGGCTTCTAATTATGCAACATCGTAATTGGGACGATTGATAACTTAAGCGGGGGATCTGTTGTAGGTCTTCCGCTTTTTTTAGGTCGCGTAGAAGAGGTATACATTGATGTCTCTGCATCTTATCGATCAAGTTAACGCTTGGTTGACGTCTTTTGCCGATGTGTTGACGCGTTGGGAAAAAACTCTTCGGATCGCCGAACGCGGTTACCTTGACGGACAGCTCGCGTTGATCATGGAGCAGCTCGAGGTGGGTGAGCTGATTCAAGCTGAGATTGCGGAGCACAAAGTAGCTCGCGAGAAAATCCTGACTGATGCTCGCTCATGTGGTTACACGGCGCGACACATACGCGCTTTTGCGGAACAGTTAGGGGCTGAGTGTCCGATCGGCTGGATTCCCAAGATAACCGAACTGGAGTTGCAGCTTAATCGAGTACAACAGCTGAGCACTTCGCTATGGATGAGTGCTTTGCGTTCGCAATCGACAGTGACGGAAATGCTACTGATTCTGGCAACTGGCAAGAGCGATTCGGCGACATACCATCCCAACGAGACACACTCGATTGAAGGTGGCTTCCTAGTAAACGAAGCTGCTTGAGGAAAATGCGATGAGCTTGTTTAGTGCAATCCAAGGTTCGTCGAACGCTCTACGGGTTCATCAATTGGGGCTTCAGGTTGTTGGCAACAATATCGCCAACGTTAACACCCCCGGTTACATCCGACAGGAACTGGTTCTCAATCCGGCGCTCGGCTACAGATCTGGTGGCTTAATCATCGGGCAGGGAGTTGAAGCGGTCGGGGTTCAACAGAAGCTCGATAACTTTACGCTCGACCGATTGCGAGAAACAAGAAGCCAGCTGTCCTACCAGGAACAAGTTCAAAACACCAATTCATCGGTGGAGTCGATCTTTAACGAGTTGTCGGAAAACGACCTTTCATCTCGGCTCAGTTCCTTGGCCAATGCGTTCCAAGATGTCGCGAATCAGCCAGGCAGCGAGTCGATGCAAGCGTTGGTGATTCAACGCGGACAAGAGGTGTCCACACAGTTACGAGAGATATCGACCCGATTGGCTGAGGGCTCCTCTCGGATGCGTTCGGAGATTAGTGCGTCGGTAGATCAGATCAATCGAATTGCTCAGTCGCTGGGGGATATAAATCGCCGGATAGTTGAGATTGAGGGGGGGACAAATTCGGATGCCGTTGGGTTGCGAGACGAAAGGCTAAAACTGCTGGATGAGCTGGCGACCTATGTGGATGTCTCGGTTACCGAACAACCCAATGGATCCGCCACCGTTTTTGTGGGTGGTGACTATATCGTTTCCGATGGTATCGCGAGGCAGATCAAATCCTCTCTCGTAGCGGACGAAGATAGCCAAAGTGTTGAACTGCGATTCACTGATACCGATTCTCCGTTGGACCTAAAGGCTGGGAGGCTTAAGGGTCTTTATGAATCAATCAACAATTCTTCGGCTGAGGGCTACCAAGGCAAAATCGACAAGCTGGCGAAAGATATCATTTTTCTAGTGAATAGGATTCACTCTCAAGGGCAAGGTAGCAGAGGTTTTCAATCAGTACTTTCGGAGCAGGTCTTAGGCCAAACGGATCTCCCGTTAGAGTTGGCCAATAGCGACTTTCAAATCGATAACGGATCGTTCCAAATTCGAGTTACCGATTCGCGAACAGGCGAAACCAAATCCTTTGACTTCCCCGTCAGGCAGTTGGGCCAAGAATCGGATACGACCGCAAGCGAGTTGGCAGCAGCCATAAACGATGTCTCGGGTCTGAGTGCATCGATTACCAACGATGGTCGCTTTGAAATCAAATCAGACAGCCCCGCAATCAGTTTCTCGTTCGCGAATGATACGAGCGGCGCGTTGGCAGCTCTCGGAATCAACACGTTTTTTAGCGGCAACAGTGCCAGCACGATTGCGGTAAAGCAAGAGATTATTTCCGACCAAACATTGTTGGCTGTAAGTCTCGATGGTGTTGGGAACGGGGCTGCCAACGCGATACGACTTTCCGAAGCATTTAGCTCGCCCAACGAATTGCTCGGCGGACGAAGCCTTAATGGAATCTACGATTCGATCGTTTCGGAAATGACTCGCGATATCAACACCCAAAAAGGTGTTACGGATGGATTGAGAAACTTCATGCAGACGCTCGAAGCGAAACACCTCGGAATTTCGGGTGTCAGTCTCGACGAAGAAGCGGTGAAGATGTTACTCTATCAAAAAGCGTTTCAAGCGACAGCCAAAGTGGTGTCTGCGGCGGCTGAACTCTTGGACACATTGGTTAATATAGTTTAAAGATGTTAAGCTCGTTTTACCCAGTTGTTGCCGGGCGTGTCAGCGATTCTGCTGCTAGACATCGCTCTCTTTTTCAAGTTCAAGTTGGCCGTATCGCCATGCAAGAACTGGAACGCCAAATCAGCACGGGCGAGCGTTTTGCAAAACCTAGTGATGATCCAACCGCAGCACTCCGCGTTATCGGATTGCAGCGTGAACTGGAATTTCGTGCCCAAACAACGAGAAACCTCGATTCCGCACAGGGGTATCTGAACGCTACGGAATCGACATTGAGCAATGTGCAGGATCTAATGACCGAGTTCCGAGGGCTCGGTGTCGAGGCGTCCGGTAACATTTCCAGCGAAGCGGATCGTCAAGGATGGATAAACCAAATCGACGCTGGTATCCAGAGACTGGTTGCTGCCTCGAATACAAAGTACCTGGATCGTTATCTGTTTACTGGTGGTGTCGTTCAAACACCCACGGTGGCGCAGTCTAATTCCGCCGTTGTTTTTCAAGGGAACCAGTTGGGCCTGCAAACAATCGCAGATCAGCAGGATTACTTAACGCACAATGTGACTGGCAACAAGGCATTCGGTTTAATCTCTACATCGGTAGACGGTGGAACTGCACTAGCTCCCGTGGCGGGTTTGTCGACTCAATTGGCCGATCTCAATTCGGGCCGAGGTGTTTCACCCGGCGCGATTCAGTTGTCTAGCGGTACCGAAACGGTAATCGTGGATCTAGCTAACGCGGATCGATTGGAAGATGTGCTGGGGAGCATCAACGATAAAGTTAGCTTGGATGGCAGAGCCGTTAGCGCATCACTCGTGAATGGGCGACTACAGCTTCAATACGCTGATGGAAGTCCCGGAACATTGCGAATCACCGAAGTCGGTACTGGACGAACCGCCAGCGATTTAGGGATTAGAACCACGGTGCCAGCCCCCACCTTGCCCATCCTGTCTGGTGATCTGAGTCCTGTCGTTCGTGGCACGACCTCTCTCGCTCAACTCAACAACGGCACAGGGTTCAATTGGGGAGAAGGCTTTCAAATCGTACAGGCCGGGGTGGCATACAACGTTGATTTCTCTGGGGTACAAACGGTTGATGACATGCTCAACGCGATCAATCGATCGGGCGCTTCCGTGCAAGCAGACTTGGGTGATGGAAACGGGAATTTGCGCATCCGATCCACCGCCAGCGGAGTAGATTTTTCGATTCGCGAAAACGCTGGAACGCTGGCTCAGTCCTTAGGCATTCGAACCTTTGGCGGGCAGACTCGATTGAGCGAACTTAACTACGGACGCGGGGTGTCCTTTGGTGAGGTTTCTGACTTGCGACTCACGAGACACGACGGAACCACCTTTGATGTATCTCTCAAAGGGGCGGTGACCGTGCAAGATGTATTGGATCGCATCAACAATGATCCC
The DNA here is from genome assembly GCA_025459355.1 of Pirellula sp. Classification (GTDB taxonomy): domain Bacteria; phylum Planctomycetota; class Planctomycetia; order Pirellulales; family Pirellulaceae; genus JBKCUI01. The sequence continues at coordinate 14,189 of JALOQS010000039.1, read as the reverse complement.
AATAATCAAGATCCCGCTAATCTTATCGTTGCTGGGCTTCAACAAGCGGCAAATGGAATTCAGTTAACTTCGACGCCGCCAGTCGGGCCGCCTGATCCGGTTCCGATTCGAATTGAATCGGTGGGTGGCAGTTCGGCCGCATGGGATTTGGGGCTGATGAAGATTGGTGAAACCCAAACGACTGCTACCATGTCGGGAGCCAACTATCGAATAGCCGGTTCAGACCCTAATCCCCAAGAGGTAAAGGGGATGTTCAACTCTCTTTTTCGGTTGAGAGAGGCTATTCGAAGCCAAGATCAGAACGGGATAAGCCGGGCTGTCGCGCTCGTCGATCAAGATCTGTCGCGATTGTCTTTGACGCGAGGCAGTTTGGGAGTGGATCAACAAAGAATTGATAGTCTCCGAATCAGCCAAGAGTTGACGACAATTAACCTCAAGGCGGACAAATCCACTTTGTTTGAAGCTGACTTTCCGACCGTTATCTCGGAACTTAACGCACGACAGGTCGCGTACGAAGCAAGTCTAAAGCTGTTAGCAAACACAAATCAAACGTCACTGTTCAACTACATTTAGTCGTTCGCCATTCAGTCTATCGCTGAACGAGAATTGTCTCGTACTACAGGTGCTGAACCCGTAGTACATGACAGAACGTCTTAAAAATTCGAAGTGAGTGAGCTGACTACTTCTTTTTGAATTCGTACAGCAATCGACCGGGGCTTCCCATGATGTTGTAGCCTGCATCGACGTGCAGGATCTCACCGGTAATTCCGGAGCTGTAATTGCTGAGTAGATAAGCCCCAGAGCGGCCAACCTCTTCGTGCGTAACACAGCGAGCGAGGGGGGCTACATATCCGTAGTACTCTTGCATTTCACCAACACCGGCTGCAGCCCCGGCTAGAGTCTTCAATGGACCAGCGCTGACCGCATTCACGCGAAATCCGTGAGGCCCGAGATCATTGGCGAGGTAGCGAACGGTCGCATCCAACGCCGCCTTGCAAATTCCCATAACGTTGTAGCCCGGTACGCATTTCTCTCCACCAAAATAGGTCATCGTGAGAACCGATGCGTCTGGATTAAAAAGTGGTCGAGCAAAATTGGTAACCGCCATCAAACTGTAAACGCTAACATCCATGGCCAGTTTAAAGCCGGCTCGGCTGGTCTCAACCGTGTCTCGGGAGAGATCGTCGCGGTCCGCAAAGGCGATCGAATGCAACAAGAAATCGATCTTGCCAAGCTTCTCACCGGCCATGCTCATGAACGATTTGACTTGCTCATCGTCCTGAACATCGAGTGGTTCCAAGAATGCGGTTTGACTTGGGTACTGATCAACGCACTTGGAAACGCGAAGCCGATTTTTCTTTTTGTCGTCGTCGGCTCGGTCTGGCAAGTGCGAAAAACCGCATATCCCGCCTTGATCTAGGATTTCTTTTGCGACAGCCCAAGCGATCGATCGATCGTTGGCCACACCCAAGATGAGACCTTTTTTACCTTCGAATAATTTCATGGTATTTCTTCCTAGTGGGAGGATTCTGCGAAATCAATTTGCTCAGCTGATTGCACAACTACTTGTTCAGCTAGGGCAATCGTAACCGATCGGCCTACATTGCATAAGGCACGAAGAACCAGACCAGAGTCAACACAACACAAATCGTGTAGGCTAGAAAGAGGCTCGGACGGAAAACTCTCAATGGAACGTAAGCATCACTCGACTCAAAGAGTTTGCTCATAACCCGCCAGTAGTAAGCAGCGGCGATGACCGCATTGACCGCCATGAGAATCCCCATGCCGAGACTGATGGGGTCTTCCATGCCAGCAGCCGTGGTGGACATGAATACCAAAAACTTTGCCCAGAATCCGGCCGTTAACGGCAACCCGATCATGCTGAGCAAACAGATCGCCATGCCGATCGATGCGGCTGGTCTTCGATAAAACATGCCAGACAAATCAGCAATCATGATGGTCTTGCCACCGGCCGACTCTATCTCAGCCAAGCATGCGAAAAAGCCGAGCGTCATGGCGGCGTAAGCTGCCAAATAGGAATACAAAACCACGGGCTCCGCATTGTTTCGTACGAGGGCCGCCAACGCCAAGAGGAGGTATCCTGAGTGGGCGACGCTCGAATAAGCGAGCAAGCGTCTCAAATTCGCTTGCGCGGCAGCCATGAAATTCCCAATAATCATAGTGAGCGCAGAACAGGCTAGAAGAATGGGTACCACTGCCGACATGACATCCGGTCCAAGCTGTGTGCCGAGGAGACGAATCAAGGCAACGAACCCAGCGACTTTAGGTAAGTAAGCCATGGCACTGGCCATCGATAGACTGGTGCCTTCGAATACATCAGGAGCGTAAAAATGAAACGGAACGGCAGTGATTCGAAACGCAAGTCCGCAAAGTACGAACAGCAACGCCACAATCGTTAGCTTGCTCGCCGTTTCGGAACCCAACGTTTGGTAGATGACCTGCAGGTTTGTGGAGCCGCTGGTTCCGAACAAGTAGCTGAGCCCGAGCATGAAAAAAGCTGCCGAGAACGCGCTCATCAAAAAGTACTTGATGGCGGCTTCCATACCCAGATTGTCTCGCTTGACGATCCCTAGCAGGATGTACGTTGGAATGCTGACGAGCTCTAAGCCCAAAAACAAAGAAACCAAATCGTTTGCGGCGCCGACCAATGGGATACCACCTAACATGATCACAAGGCAGCCGTAGTACTCAGCCAAGAATCTTTTGGGTGCTGTCGACCAAGAGATCAAGACTAGAATCGCTCCGCCAATTAACGCTAATCGTTCCGAGGCAATCGCAGATTCGTCGAGTCGGAATAGGCCCGAACCTAAATCAGCCGGGATTTCGCGAAACGACATGGCAAAGCCTGCCAGGGCGATGAACAGCATGGACAACGCGCCCAAAGCGTTTCGATTGTCATGAACGCGATGCTGGTCGCCGCTCTTCATGATCAACCCGGAGCAAAGCAACAAGCATCCTCCAACAATCAGAACGATTGCCGGTAACATCAGCTTGAGGGACGCGATGGTGAATTCTAATGTGTCCAAGATTACGTGCGCCTAGATCGTAAGAATTAGTTGTTGTTTTGTGCTACCGTGTCGATGTCCGTGTGCACAGCCTTGGATACAGGCTGAGTGACGGTGACAAGTCGTTCGATGTCGTTCTTGATAACAGCCATCGGTCCTGATGGTCTGACTCCAATGTACAAGCACACAAAGGCCAAGAGCCCTAATGTCGCCCACTCGGTCGCGTTGCAATCGGTTCGAACCTCATGCTGCTGATGATGTGTATCATGGTTGCCATCGCTTCCGAACAAGACTCGCTGCACGATCTTTAAACCGTACCACGCTCCCAAAACGGTTCCTAGAACGGTGATCGCCGTAATAATGCCACTGACACGTATCATGCCAACCATGGCCAAAAGCTCGCCTACGAATCCGTTGAGACCTGGAAGCCCAGCACCTGCCAAGGTAAAGAAAACCAGCAGGACTGCAATTCGGGGATACAGTGATGCCATCCCCAAATCCTCCATCTTGAACGATAGATTTACTTTGCGTTCCTCAAGCAAACTCAAAATCAAAAACATGGCACAAGTGATGATGCCGTGATTGAACATCTGAATCGCTGCGCCCGACATGCCATCGGTGTTGAGGGTCATTAAGCCGACAGTCACAAAGCCCATGTGGCTAATCGAACTGTAAGCCAAAACTCGCCTCAGATCGCTTTGGGCGAGTGCTACCATGGCTCCATAAACAATCGCAATAGCACCGAGTGCCGCAAACAAAATCTGCGCTTCTTGAGCTAACGCGAGTGGGGTTAGCGGAATCACAATCCGAATGATCCCGAAAACACCTAACTTGGCCACTACCGACGCAATCAATGCCGTGGTATTTGGGTGCGCTACGGCATACGTGGTAGGAAGCCATGAGTGGAGTGGCAAAATCGCCATCTTAATTCCGAATCCTAACAGCAATACCCAAACGATCCATTGATGGCTGGACGTATAGGCGGCGATGGATTCCGTTCCTCCCGCGATCGCATGCATTTGCTGCTGGAAAGCGACTGCGGATAGCTTCTGCAATTCTACTGTTGACTCCATGTTGACAGCGGACGACTGCAACGCCAAACCGATTAAGCCCACCACCATCGGGATGCTTCCCGCCAAGGTGAACAGCAAGAATTTTTTCGATGCGGCAGATGCTTCTTTCGAGTGCCCCCAACCGGTGATGAGCAAAATGAGCGGGATCAAAACCGCTTCAAAGAACAAGTAAAACGAGACCAAATCCATCGACATAAAAACGCCGAATAGCATGGACTGTGTGATCAAAAGCAAGCCGACGTAATGATGGGATCTATTGACTATCTGCCTCAGCGAAAACACGCTCACAGCCAGTCCTACGATACCGGTGAGAAGCACCATCAATGAGCCAATACCGTCAACTCCGAGCGATAGTTGCCACTTGATTTGCTTGCCTGCCAAGGCGACCGGCAAATTGAACTTTAACCAGCTCGGTGCATACTCGATCGCTGGTACGACCGTCGCCACGCTGCCATCGTTGGTCTCGGCTTTTCCAAACGCCTCGTAAACAATTACGGCGCTTAGGAGGAATGAAGCGAATGCCGCTAACACTCCCAGCTGGGCCATAAGCTTACCCTTGAGGCCGACGACGAAAATCGTGAGGCCAGCCACTAAAGGAAGCAAAATCGTAAGGGGAATCAGATAACTCATTTAGTAAGCATACCGGTGCTAACGGGAGATGATCCAAATTGCGACGGCTGCTACTCCAACAGCTGTCAAGAACGTATAGGTCGGTACTCGACCGTTTTGATATCGCTGTCCGACCAAGCCTACAAGCCGAGGGATGCCAGCGATTCGATTGGCCAAGGCATCGATGATGTGCACATCTTTCCATGCCAACAGACCAGCAGAAAACTCAAGCGGCAAAACGATGAACTTGCTGTAAGCCCAATCGATGTAAAGTCGGTTTTTGCCGATGTCGGCCATAAGTCCTGCCGAGGCATGACTCTTCTTCGCCAACATGGAACCCACGGCTGTGCCCGCCAGAGCGATAACACTCGAAACCACTAGTAGCCACAAAGGTTCATTGTGAGTCGATTCGGCCGATAGGGCTTCCGTCTTGGCGAGATAACCACCGAGAACGTGTGTTGGCCCCAATGCAAAGCCAGCGAACAGAGCTCCGAGCGCCAACACAAACATCGGTGCGAGCATAACACCCGTTGCTTCGTGTGCATGATCGCCCGCTTCCGCAGGGATGACTTCTGGACCGTGGAATGTCTTAAAATACGCCTTGGATGTATAGACCGCTGTCATGAACGCCGTCAGAAAACCGACGCCCAACATAACCTTAAACTGCGTGCCGTAAAGCCCATCGCTGGACGCATCCAGCAACACCGCTAACACAGCATCCTTGCTGAAAAATCCTGCCAGCAAAGGAAGTCCAGCTAGAGCCGCTGCACCAATCATGAACAAGACGTTGGTCTTGGGAAGAACTTTCTTGAGACCACCAAATTTGGTCATGTCGATAACGTCACCCATGGCGTGCATGACGTTGCCCGCTGCCAAGAACAACAACGCTTTAAAGAAAGCGTGAGTTACCAAGTGGAACATGGCGGCCGTTACTGCGACAACCATCAATCCATTCACGGAACCAGCAGACAGGGCCATGAAAAGATACCCCAGTTGGCTGACAGTTGAGTAAGCCAACACCCGCTTTAGGTCGTCTTGGAACATGGCCATCAACGCTGCAATAAACGCCGTGATGCACCCGAGCCAACCGACCAGCGATAGCACCGACGGGGTGTATTCCATCATCGGCGAAAGCCTCGCCATGAGGAACACACCTGCGGTCACCATCGTCGCGGCGTGGATCAATGCAGAAACTGGAGTTGGACCTTCCATCGCGTCGGGTAACCACACGTGGAATGGGAACTGGGCTGATTTGCCTATCGCACCGACCATCAACAAAAACGCGACCCAACCCAAGTATTCGGGATACTGAGACGCAATGGTTGGTAGAACAGCGAATATGTTGTCAAAATTCAAGCGTTCAAAGTAACTCATCGAACTCGCATCGGGAGTCATGCCAATTAGATAGTTGAGCAATAAGATCCCAAACAAGAATCCGCAGTCAGCAACTCGGTTCACCAAGAATGCCTTTACCGCAGCCTGTGCAGCACTCGGTTTGCGGAACCAGAAACCGATTAGCAAGTACGAGCATGTGCCTACACCTTCCCAAAACGCATACATCATGAGCAGGTTATGCGACAAGACGAGCATCGTCATGGAAAAAACGAACCCGCAAAACACGGCGAAATAACGAGCGTACCCGTTATCGCCATGCATGTAACTTGACGAATAAATCGCGATCATCGTGGATATGCACGTGACCACGCAGAGCAGCGTCAAACAAAGCGTATCAACTTTGAGAGCGATGTCTAAGCTGACACTCCCAACGTTCAAATACTTGTAACCCTCAAAAGTGGTCGTTCCATCCCCTTGAGCGCCGGTGAACATCAACCCCAAACTGGCCGCCGCTGCGACAGCCAACGACAGGATTGCGGGTATGTGTGCAATCTTTTTGTCACCGCGAAAGGACAAAAGCGCACAGATCACGCATCCTACGAGTGGCGACAGAGGAACGGCCCAAGCTAGTAGATTAGACATGGGTTGCCTCCTTGGCCGGAGATTCTTTGTCCATGATACCTTGTGTTGGTTTGGCTACGCCAACATCTGCTTTGAATTCAGATGGGACTGGCTGAACAAGTGGATCGAGGCCAGCAGGAGTGAGCGTTGGAAACTCCAAATGAACCTCTTCGATAGTTTCAGGTTGCTCGGGCTGCTCTTCGTCAAGCGACTCGGTAAGCTGGCTCCAGGCTCGGACGTCGAGCGTTGGTTTGCTTCGATAAAGCAATGTCACAAATGCCAAGGCAATCGATGCTTCGCAGGCTGCGACGGTGAGAACCATGATGACAAAAACTTGACCTTGGTAATTTCCAAAGTAACTGGAGAACACGATAAAATTCATGCTCGCTCCCGCAAGCATCATTTCCAATGACAAGAACATCAGAATTAGCGAACGTCGTGTCAGGAACCCAACAAAACCTGCAGTGAAAAGGACTGCCGCGAAAATCAGAAGATTGACGGTCATAGTGTCGGTCATACGTCTTCTCCCGTCGTCTTCGTAGCCAGGGCAATCGCGCCTACAGCCGCTACGGTCAAAATGGTTCCTGCTAACGCAACCGCTAGCAAATAGTCTGTGTAGAGTGAACGACCAAGCCCCGAAGTCGTGCTAGGAGATACGCTCTTGTAAGATCCTGTGTGCTCGATCGTCTTTAACTTTTTGACGGCCGCATTACCCTCGTCGGTCATCAAGTTCTCTGGCGGGGATGCTTCGCTGTAAGCACGCGTTGCATCGGGGCGAGACAGCGGAAACGCTCCCTCGGCGGTCAAGCAATAAACCAGTGTTCCCAACATGATGACTCCAATCGGAGCTGCCACAACCGGGTAAGTGAGTTTCACGTCATAGGTGCGAAGATTGGTTTGCTGTGCGAACATCAGCACAAACAAAAAAATGATGATGATGGCTCCTGCGTACACGATCATGTTGGCCGCTGCGACAAACATCGCCGATTGCATGAACATCACGCCAGAGATCGAAAGAACGGCGGTTGCGAATCCGAGAGCCGCGTAGACCGGATCGCGGGCTGTTAAAAATCCGAACGCCCCACCGGTTGCTAAAGCACAGAAGAGGAAAAGGATATAGTTTTCAAAGGCGGGTGGTATGAACAAGCTTGCACTGATGACTGACGCAACTGCCGCGATCACTCCCATGAACAAATACTGCTTGCCCTTTACGATCCCGTGCTGCAGCAATAAATATCCCGCTGCTCCCAACAGTATGGGGATAAGCATCGAAAGATTCCAGGAGCCAGATAACTGACTTACTGTTTCGATGGGATCCGATTGCGCAAACGGTATTGAGAGGTAGCTCCCAATCGCCTGCATACTAGGAAGTGTCATAATTTTGCGTTAGTAAAGGTTGATGTCTCTCAGCGTCGATCCGCTGTTGTCGTTGGGTTTGGCTACGTGCTGCTTGTGCTGCAACAACAAAGTACTAATCCGGCTGTTGCAAATAGGAATCAGCGAACGAAAAATTCGCTCGGAGCGGGCTGACGGAAATCAGCCTGGACGTCCACGGCCCGGGGGTGGCGGTCCTTGCTTGGCTGTCGCAGCGACCTCCGATGCTGGTCCGAGCTGACCGCGATTGGTCCGAACAGGATCTTTGCCGCTGTTGACGGTTTCGTCAAACACAGAAAGAAGCTTCTCTTTGTCAAACAGCATTTCTTCTCGCGTCATTCCCGTGAGATCGTAAACGCTGGTGAGCTCGATCGCATCGACGGGACATGCTTCTTCGCACATTCCACAGTAAATGCATCGCAACTCGTCTAATACGAAAGAAGCAGGATATTTGTCTCGATCCTTCCAGTGTGGATCGTCTTTCGGCGCGGGAGCTGCGATGATTTCGATGCAGTTGGCTGGACATGCGGTTTGGCACATGTAGCATGCAACGCACTTCACTCGGCCCTCTTCATCGCGGTTCAATCGATGAATGCCTCGATAGTTGGCTGGAATTTCAGGCTCCACTTCGGGGTATTGCCTGGTCATGGTTTTGCCTTCCATGACGTGCTTAATCGCAGTGGCCACTCCAGAAAACACGGCTGGCAAATACATTGCTTCCATCCAGCCAATCTTCGGCTCTTCGCCCCACTTCACGGTTTTGGATTTCTTAGTCTTCGTCGTCACGCCGATGCTCCTCCCAATCCAGATTTTCCAGCTCGTAACGCAATCGTACTATTCAGTTCTCTTTGCAATCTCCAAGTGCTGATCAATCCCGCGATCGGAATCGTCACAATGGTCACTGCCAAGAAATGCTTGTTGATATCAAACGTGAACACTGCTGCCACCAAGAACAGATTGACCAGCCCCAGCGGAATCAACCCCTTCCATGCGAGACCCATCAACTGGTCAAATCGGAATCGAGGTAGCGCCCAGCGTAGTAGCATGATGAACGCCACGACTGCACCAACCTTGGCAATCAGTACGAACAAACGGAGCAGCATCCCTGCTGTTGATCCATCCACTGGTCCCGTTAAGCCTGGAAAGTGCCAGCCGCCAAAAAATAGCAAGACGGTCATAAAACTCGAGGCCACAATGTGTGTGTACTCGGCCAGAAAGAACAAAACGAATTTGATTCCGCTGTACTCAGTGTGGAACCCACCGACCAACTCCTGCTCGCACTCTGGCAAGTCAAAGGGCAAACGATTGGTCTCAGCCAATGAGCTAGTGAAGAAGATCACGAATGCTAAAGGCTGCCAAAAGAAATTCCAGTCCCAAATCGATGCACCTTGTGAGGCAACGATCTTCTCAATGTTCAACGAACCCGCCGCTAAGATGACTCCCAAAATCGATAGTCCGAGCGGTATTTCATAGCTGATAAACTGTGCACAAGAACGAATTGCACCGTAAAGCGAATACTTGTTATTGGATGCCCATCCACCCAGAATAATCCCGTACGCAGATAATGAGCTAATCGCAAAGATCAACAAAATGCCGATGTCGACTCCGGGGGCAACAATAAATCGAAACCCGGATTCATACTCAGGAGGAACAGGACCGAACGGCAAAACGACCAAACCGAACATGGCGGTCATCAAACTTATCGTCGGTGCGACAAAGTACAAAAACTTGTAAACGTGATCCGGAACCACTTGTTCCTTCAGAAAAATCTTGATCCCGTCAGCGACCGCTTGCAGCAATCCGAGCGGACCAACTCGGTTCGGACCAACCCGATCTTGAATGTAGGCCGCGAGCTTTCGTTCGATAAAGGTCATGTAAAGACCAAGTATCGGGACGAACGCCAAAATCACGGCGATGGCCGCCAGGGTTGGCCATAAGGTTGGCCACATCTCTTTGATTAATTCGATCATCGATTCTTCTACTCTTGTCTATTTGACTGCAGGTCCTTTCCAAGAACCCGCTTTGATCTTCTGTTCTTCTACTTTTGCCTAATCGGTGCAGTGGTTTGTTAACGCGCCGCGACGGGTTGCTTGATCTGAGCGTTTAGTCTCAATCCTTTTTCTCCCAAATCTCCCGCTGCCAAGACCTTTAAGGCTGGAATCGCCGCACCAATCTCTTTTCGCAACGACATGGCATTGAACAAACCTTTTCGCTCTGCAAGGTCGAATAGGATACGTCCGTCTGCACGGGCCTCTCCTGGAGAACGGATGGCTGCATTCGTGCTTTGTGCCAATCCCGCGTGATTGACATAGGTGCCATCTCTCTCCGCAAAACTACCGGCCGCTAAGACAATGTTCGCTTTTTGGCTTAGAGGCGATTCGAAGATGTCTTGAACGATCAGAAGCGATGGAGTACCAATCGCGGCCAACACTCCCGGCGTGGCCCACTCCGATGGATATCCACCAACGACATAAACTACAGTCGCTTTGGCTAGGTTGGCAATTCGATCCAAGTGGAGAACTTCCCCTTGGAAGTGACGCAGTACCGCTTCGACTCCAAGTCGATTCGGGCACTTCTCCGCACGTATCGTGAACTTGACTTTCGATGGCTCAGGAGCAGAACCATCTGGACCCTTGGGGTAGCAATCGTCCTCGCCAGCAACCGGCACCGGCCCGAGAACCAATCGAACTTTCGTATCAACTTTCTTTGCGTAGCTAGCGAGCAAGTAAGCTTCTTCGACCGTCATAAACGGTGAGAAGACGACCATGAAAGTGGAACCGCTTGCCTCTAGACTGTCTTTGATCTTCTTGCGAGTCGCATCCAATGTCATCTTCCATGGATCTGCGAAACTAACGTCGTTGAGCGATACGGTGCCCGCAGCATTCGCACTCGCACCCGAGGTGCCCGCAATCCGAGGTGCCAAGATTCGGTTTTCCGAGTGGATATACTTGAACCCGAAGCGTCCCTCGTCGCACATAAAGTGCCCTTGAGCCTCTGGGTTCGCGCGAGGTCGAAGACGGTAAATCTTGTCTTCGTTTTGATCGACATGGATGGAGCAACCCGTTGAGCAACCAGTGCAAACACTGTCCGCCGACTTGAGCCACCAAACCCGTTTCTTGTACAAGAAATCCTTGCTGCACAGAGCGCCGACCGGGCATAGATCGACGACGTTACCAGCGAGTTTGTTGTTGCACGGTTGGTCTGGAAAGACGTCAATCTCTTCGTGGCTACCACGAGCGACCACTTGTAACTCAGCCGTTCCGCTTATCTCGCGTGTAAATCGGACGCATCGCGTGCACATGACGCATCGGTCGGTAAACAACGCAATTTGCTCACCGATGTGATACTTGTCTTCTCGCTGGATCTTTGGTTCGTCCAGTCGACTCTTGGCCTTACCGTATTTGTAGGTGTAATCCTGCAAATAACATTCGCCTGCTTGATCGCAAATCGAACAATCGAGCGGGTGGTTTAGCAAAAGGAATTCGAGCGTTTGGCCTTGGGATGTTTTCACCTTTTGGCTGTCGGTACGAATGACCGTACCGTCTTTGATCGGGGTCTGGCAACCGGGAACAAGCTTCGGTCCCATGACGATGGTTCCGTCCGGTTTCTTCTCGCCAACCTCGACCAAACACATTCGGCAAGATGCGACGACCGACAATTCCTCATGCCAACAGTAATGCGGGATCTCAACGCCCGCTTTGCGAGCGGCGAGGATGCAATTATCTTTGGAATCGGCTTCGATTTCTACGTCGTTGACTATGACCTTAGGCACAGTATACCCTTGTTAACAAAAGGAGTTTTTTTGGACCCTGTTTCGGCATCGCTCCACTAGTGAGCGCCCGCCAATTGCCGAGCTTCCGATTTGCGGCCGCTCTTGATGTATTCTTCGAATTCAGGACGGAACTTGTTAATCGCAGTCTTGATGGGCCATGCGGCACCGTCGGCCAGACCACAAATGGTCGTTCCAGGAATGGTACCGATGCTCGCGGATATCTCAAGCAATGTATCGATATCGCTAAGCTTGCCATGCCCCTGACGAATGCGTTCCAGGATCTTGGTCGACCATGCCGTGCCTTCGCGACATGGTGTGCATTGGCCACACGATTCGTGAGCAAAGAATCGACATGCGTTGTAAAGCACATCTACCATGCTCGTATGATCATCGACGACGATGACCGCAGCGGTGCCTAAGCCCAAGCATCCGACACGACCGGGTCCGGCAAAATCTAATGGAGTATCCAACTCGGCTTCGGACATAAAGCCCATGCTGATCCCACCGGGAACGACGGCTTTTGCTTTACGACCTTTCCAGACTCCACCAGCATGTTTGTCAATCAAGTCCCGGGCGGTGATGCCCATCGGCAATTCCACTAAGCCGGGTTTGTTCACGTGACCGCTAATGCAATACAGCTTTGGACCGTAAGAACCTGCATCGCGTGGATTGTTCGGATCCTTAGGGATGCCCATCGACATGAACCACTCAGGGCCATTGTTAAGGATGTGAGGGATGCATGCCATGGTCTCAACGTTGTTGACAACCGTCGGACGCCGAAACGCTCCTTCGATCGCGGGAAACGGAGGCTTGATCCGTGGCCACGCTCGCTTGCCCTCCAAGCTTTCGATAAGACCGGTCTCTTCACCGCAGATATAGGCACAGGCACCTCGGTGTAAGTGAATGTCCAAGTCATAGCCGGAACCGAGAATATTCTTGCCCAACAAGTTATTGGCGTACATCTCGTCGATCGCCTTTTTCAAGACTCGATAGCAACGACCGTACTCGTACCGAAGATAAAAATATGCGGTTGTCGTTCGAGTCGCAAAGCTACTGATGACGATTCCTTCAAGGACTTGATGCGGATCCTCTTCAATCAAGACGCGATTATTAAAAGTACCCGGTTCGCTTTCGTCACCATTGATGCAGAGGTAAACGGGACCGTTGATGTCCTTAGGCAAAAATGTCCATTTGAGGCCGGTCGGAAACCCAGCACCACCGCGTCCTCGCAACCCGGAGGCCTTTACGGTTTCAATGACATCGGTATTGGCCATCGATAGAGCTTTTGCCAAAGCTTTATAGCCGCCGTCTGCTTGGTAAGACTCAAGCGATTGGCTGTTGGGACGACCTACTCGACCTAGCAAGACCGGTTTGAATTCTTGATTGCTCATGCGTTACCTCGTGAAATTCGTTGGACATCATCTGCGGTCACGCACAGTGACAACTCGTCGTTGAGCAACATGCAGGGTGCCCCATCGCACGCCCCCAAACATTCGGCCAATTCCAACGTAACACTGCCGTCCGCAGTGGTCTCACCGGGCTGAATACCCCAACGATCACAAAGTTCTGCTAACAGTTCTTCGCCGCCTCGCAACATGCACGGAAGCGATCTGCAAATCCATACCCGAACTTTGCCGAGTGGATCTTTTTCGGTGCGGAAGAATCCGTAAAACGACATCGTATCATGGATTTGAGCAGACGAGAGATTCAGGATCTCCGCAATCTCTTGCATGGCTTTGTTGCTAACGCAGCCTCGCTCTTCCTGAACAATGTGCAACGCGGGCAACGTTACCGCTTGTTTGTTAGGATAGCGATCGAGGTGCTCTTCGATCACCTTTTTTGCATTTTCACTTAGCTCACTCATCGATCCAACTCCGCGGCAATGATGTTGATGCTTCCCAAAACCGTGGCGACGTCGCTCAGCATGCAGCCACGTATCAGTTGTGGGAATAAAGAAAAGTGGAGCAGCGATGGGGCTCGTGTCTTCGCCTTGTAAGCTCTGAACGATCCATTGCCTACAATGTAGTAGCCCAATTCCCCATTAGGAGACTCGGTCGCTGCATAGATTGATTCTTTGGGGGAAGCCATTTGTCGGTTAGGCATGATGCTCTCAAAGTGATGGATCAAGCCCTCGATGCTTCGGTAAACTTCCGTCTTGTCAGGGATCGTTTCCTTGCCTGTTCCCGCTGAATAAATAGGCCCAGTAGGAATATTCTCGATGGCTTGCTCGATGATTTTGAGGCTTTCTTGCATCTCCATCATTCGAATGTGGAACCGAGCGTAGCAATCGCCACCGCGAGTCGCACAAACATCGAAGTCAAAGTCATCGTATGCCAAGTAAGGCTCATCCCGTCGCAAATCGCGAACGACGCCGCTCGC
>JALOQS010000228.1 GCA_025459355.1 Pirellula sp. | reverse complement strand
CATCAAACCGCACCATGTGCCTCCGTCGAACCATCCAATGATGATTCCTTTCCTCGCACCCGCTCCCATCACTTGAAAATCAACAAAGGGTGGCAACTTAAGTGGTCGATCACGGAGCAACTCTTGACCTTGGCGATCTTTAGCAGACACATAAATTTCTCCCGGCTTCGTGCGGTCCAACAGCCAGATCATTTCGTCGTCGATAAAGGTGTAACCCTTGTCCGGGCTGATCTTTTCAAATGCTCCCTGTCTGTTGAGTCGATACACGCTGTTCAGATCGTATACGAGATCGTGATCTGGACCGTCAGCTTGCCACTTCATGTTGTAGTCAAGCAATTGAGGTAGTTGCAGGTTTAGTTCTTGGAACCGCAATCGCCCGAACTCTTGCTTGGGACGCGGAAGATCTGGACTAGTCGGGGTTGGCGTGCCTGCAACGCGGCGTTTGGCCTCCAGAGAATACGCGGTCGCTTTGTCGTAAACGTAGTCCAAGTGGATTTGCGGAGGGGGAACGAGTCCCCTTTCTTCGGCCCCGAAAGATTGCATGGCTTCCTGTCGAATCTTTTGAAGTTCAGCATCAATCGTTGATAGGGAGGCTCGAGATTCGGGTGCGTTGGGAGCGAAAGCGTATCCCAGCTGCTGAGGCACTGCATAGAGATGATTGATTCGGGCCAGTTGAAGATAGAGTCGAACATGACGATGGCCTGAGTTGTCGTATTTTTGGTATAGATCAAGAACATCCTCGGGCCAGTTACCGACCTCAACCTGCTTCGTCAGCCTCGTCAATGGATCGGTGACATGAACCATTGCCTTTGGAAATGTGGCTGCGCTGAACAACCAGTCACCCATTGTGATCGTGGGATAATCTTGAGGAACGATATCGGTTATCAAACGAATAGTGGTAATGCGGCTTTCTTCGGAACCAAAGTGGAACCACGCATTCAGTCGAGCCACGGAAAGAACCGCCTGCGACCAAGCGACCCTTCGCTTGAGATTTGTATCTTTTGAGTTCGCGCTATTTCCTTTCATTTTGAGAATAGCTGGCCCGACGGCTCGTACAAATTGCAAGTCCTGTTCGAGCGAGCCGAGCGTTCGCTCTAGATCGACTTGCGACAAAGCGTACTTGGGAGATATCCTCGTCAGTGCAAACTTACTTTCCGGATTGATTACCAACATTGGAAATCGCTCGAGGGCATCTTCGTAGGAAATCTGGTTGTTCCTAACCAAATATTCAAAGTGCTCTCGTTGGAAACTGCGTGCTTGGATTTCGAGAGTTGTTAATGGATACAGCGACAACCGCCGTTTCAAATCTAGCGTTTTTGTGCATATTCCGTAATCGCTCATCAAACGCAGGCGCTCTTCGAAATCGGCTGGGTCGATCTGCAGGATCACTTCTCGCACTTGGGCGCTGGTTAGAGCTGCACCCAGACGGAACAACGATTGAGCTCGGCTCTTGAGAAATCGGAGTTGTTCCGCTTTGCTCAAGCCGTTCATGACGGTCTTGTCCTTGAGCAAGCCACCAAGGATGCGTGTTCGTAGCCATGACTCAAGCTCTAGCAATGACAAGGTCGCGGACTCGACAGTAGGTTTGCCTGTTGATTGCACACTGAGCGATACCTCGACAAGCGGTGGTGAGTTTTGCGAGTTGGGGATCACTTGATAATCGACAGCGATCAACCATGGAACGATTCGCTTTGCAGCGGCGGCTGTTCCATCGGTTTCTCGATTCATGGCCCTCGTCTCTTCCCATTCCACCAGTGCAACACCGGGAATGGCCAATAGTTGTTCGCTGAGGAAACGATGGGCTTGTTTACCTATATCTACGTACGCATCGCCAAGGTTCTTGCACGCGAAAGGTGCCAAGCCAACGACCTGTGCGATTTTCGGTGAAGCTCTCACCGACTTCAGCCATGTGCTGACTTGGTCGGCCAGTGTCGCAGCATTGGAAAGATCAAAATCGGCAACGGCAATGCGCGCCGCAAGATCGCAATCACAAACGAAGACACGAAGACTAAGCGGCACTTTCTCCGGTTGCGTATTGTCCGGAGTATTGCCAAGCTGATATTGGCAAACGATCAACCTTTGTGCGCCCAATCGTCGCCCAATACTCATGGGAGCTAGCAGCGATCCCGATTCCCGTGATCTTTCCAACTCGAGCTCGAATTCTCTGAGTTGAATTCGTTCGACAAGCTGAAAATCATTCTCATCAAGTTTCACCGTCAGCAAGTCGGTAAAGCCGCTCTCCGACACAGACCGGTCTCCCACAAGAGCCCACGCGAGTCTCTTTTCCTCTTGAGCGTGTGCGTTTATGGAGAGACAGATCATCCAAAGGCATTGAAAAACGGACAGAATGGTTCGAATCATGGGACGGTCTCAACATGCCTCAACGGTTGGCTGCAATCCGGGGAAGAGGGGCCGATTGCTCCAGCTCCGTTTTATTTGCGACCGAATCGCGTGCAAATACGGGCCAAAACCCCTCGATTTATTGTTTCTAATCAATAAAACTCAGAAACTTGGTAAATCTGAGGAAAATCTTCCTCAGAATAAGGACTTCTCTCGGTTTTATTCTGCAGACATCGAGAATGAGCGCGAATTCGGATGACCACGTGCCGCTCGCCTACACGACGAATGCTATGACAAACTCCGACGAACAGCTCATTTCTCTTTGGAAAACATTGGCCGACGAGGCTGCATTGTCTCAGCTGGCCACTCGGTATTTGCCTCAGTTTTATCGTACTGCTCGTGCCATGATGATGTCGCACATTCAATCCGAGGATATTGCCCAAGAAGTGATGCTAAAGGTCATTCGAGGGTTACCGACCTTTGAGGGCGACAGCGGATTTCGTGTTTGGAGTTATGCGATCCTGCTCAATACGATTCGAACGGAATCCTATCGAGCCAATCGCAGAAATCACACCAGCATTGATGCCAAATGTGATGCCATGATGCCTGCGGATACCAAGCACTCGCAGCCAACCGATCATTCGATTCGATGTGAGCTGCAGTCTGCCTTTGAGGATGCTCTGAACAAATTGACGGAAGCACAACGGACTGCACTAGTACTTATGCACATTGACGGGCTGTCGGCCAACGAGGTCGCTGCACTTCAGGAGTGCTCTGTTGATGCAGTTTATCAACGTACAGCGGAAGCCAAGCGCAGGCTGAGAGCCGATTCCAATTTGCGTTCCTTGTGGACTTAACCAACGTAAATCGATATTCGCTATGACTCAATCAAACATCACAAACTCGACTCCATCGCCAGATCCATTGGATGACCAATTGGCGAAGTGGGGCTCGCAATTCGAATGCAGTCAGGACCAGATCGCTGCGATGTGGAGTCGCGTCTCGGAAACACTAGTTTCAGACCAAACTACTAGACTTGAAACGCCCACGAATAAAGAGCCCGCGACTGCAGTCACGAGAGTAATCAACCTCAGCACGAAGCTGATCCATTGGAGTATCGAACTCGCGATCGCGGCCAGTTTTTTGATCGCGGTAGGGCTGGGATTGTCTATGTTGTTAGTTTCGCATCAAGGCGCCTCTATCCAAGTTCACTCTTGGAAAGATACGTTGGCCGAATTTGCCTTCACAGCCGAAGAACTTCACGAGAAACAAGCCTTGGCGGTTGAGTTCCAGCGTCTTTGCTTGAAACCGGTTTTAGCTCGAAAAACAACC
Organism: Pirellula sp.; assembly: GCA_025459355.1. Taxonomy (GTDB): domain Bacteria; phylum Planctomycetota; class Planctomycetia; order Pirellulales; family Pirellulaceae; genus JBKCUI01. Next base: position 6,698 of record JALOQS010000228.1, on the reverse strand, counting down.
TCGGGCTGGGATATCGATGAGTCGCCCGATGCAGATGACTCAGGTCGAAGCCAAAAGTCAGCGATGGTGATACGTTGTGTGCTTATGGAATCGAATGGAGCAGCGGATTCTTCAAGCGAAACGTGGAAAGTCGTTGAGCAAGAAGAGGTTATTACCAATCGAGAGTATCAGCACATGGCTGCAAATAATCATCCTGGCGACGTGGATGCTTGGCTGCATCTGCTTCCAGACCAAAGTCTGTGGACCGAATGCCATGATGAATCGCGAGAAGAAGCCTCTTTGCTACACCAAAACGAACCCAGAATCGTGTGGGAAGAAAAGTCGAATAACTCTGTCTGTAGACGCTTCGTGATTGTCTATCAATGCCTTGATATCGATAACGTTTAGGCTCTCAACGAATAACAAGAAAACTTAAGAATATTAACTAAAGGTACAAGAAACATGACTCTGAAGAATTCCATTTTGCGGATTGTTTTTGTTTGCGTCCTGAGCGGCTTCGGTGTTGCTAGTGCCACCGATCCCATCTCGGTCGCGATCCTTCCCTTTCATGGACGGGCTCCCATCTCGGCGAATCCCAATGACCTTGGCGTAGAGACGAGAACACGAATCGAACAAACGTCAAAGACACAAGATCGGGAAACGGACAACGAACGGCGAAATGGCCTCGCCGATCGGCAGACTCGGAATCGCGATGTCACAAATCAATCAACGAGCACAACGGAGACTACAACTAGAATCTTCAATGCCGAAAAAGAAAAGGACAATATCGCGGTCGCGGCCGTCGATCTGCTAACGATCAAATTGCTAACCTCCGAGTACATTATGCTCGTTGAAAGAAACGAAATCGATCGGATCTACGATGAACTTAAATTGAGTCGATCGGGAATCGTCAATGCTGCCGAAGCGAATCAAGTCGGACGACTCTCAGGGGCCAAGTTACTCGTGACTGGTTCGGTCGTTCGTATCGACAACGATCTCTACTTGATCGCCAAGGTTATGGGAACGGAGACAAGCCGATTGGCAGGAGCATCGGTCAAAGGTCCGGCTAATTCTGATTTAAGTGAATTGGTCGACAAGCTCGCCGTCGAACTAGAAAAGATCTTCAACACTAAAGCGAATTCCCTGCTCCCTAAAGTGGAAAGTGAAAACGATTGGGTCACACGGATTGCTAAGAGTTTCGAAGATAAAAAGCTTCCCACGGTCACCGTTCAATTGGAATCCAAGAACGGCAACATCGATACAGCCGCCGCCGCAGAACTGGAACGACTTTTGAAACAGCTTGGTTTCGATGTGGTCGCTGGAGATCATCCCAACGCTCGTCGGGCAGAGCTCGCCGTGGTTGGCGAAGCCAAATCGGAGTTTGCGTATCGTCGCGGTGACTGGGTGGCCACACGATGCCGAATTGACTTGCAAATTCGCTCGCAGGCTGACGGCAAGGTCAAGGCATCGGATTCTGAAACTTGTACGGTCTTCGATATCGCCGAACAGTTAGCCGGCAAAGACGGTTTGCAAGAAGCGATGAGAAGACTAGCGGAGCGAGTTGCGACGAAGATGATTCAGTAAGATTGTTGCGAACATCACATCGCGTTTTGGATTCGCTAGAAATATCGTGATGCATGAGAGCGACGCAAGTCAGTCTCTATCGTTGACGGCAAGCAAGCGGGCCAGTCAAGAATGACAAAACCCGCGATACGCGAGAATACGGATCGGCGGAGCGATCCGCGACTATGGGCACTCTTGATGGAATGCATCGCCATGAAACGGGCAGGAGTGCCCATTCTACGTTAGATAATCATCCAGTATCGACTCAAGAAACCCGCCCGCGCGCAGCGGGCTGGTAATACAAGCCCGAAAGCGCAAGGTGAGGGATGGCCCTGTTCTAACTCAAGCCTAAGTTGCGCGAACCGGGGATTCGAAAACTTTCGCAAGCGGTTGGTGCCTAGGGGGCTTGGCGTTCGGGTTGCTAATGCTTCGGGGACGTGAACTGGCATGCGATTCCTTTGCTCGCGCAGCGGGCTTGTAATACAAGCCCGAAAGCGCGAGGTGAGGGATGGCCCTGTTCTAATTCCGGCCTAAAGTGCGCGAACCGGGGATTCGAAAACTTTCGCAAGCGGTTGGTGCCTTGGGGGATTGGAGTGCGGGGAGCTAATGCTTCGGGAACGTTAACTGGCATGCGACCCCTTTGCTCGCGCAGCGGGCTGGTATTGGGGACGGCGTGGTTACGCCTCTTGTGGCTAGTCATTAGTCATTAGCAACCTTTGTTGAGTAACACATCTCAGTACTCCGCGCACAGCTTACACTTGCCTCCGATTAGTGTCGATTAGCGAAGATTAGTGTTCCCCTTTCTTCGGCTGTGCGCTCGCCCAACAGAAAGACCTTAGACCTTAGACCTTAGACCTTAGACCTTAGACCTTAGACCTTAGACCTTAGACCTTAGACCTTAGACCTTAGACCTTAGACCTTAGACCTTAGTGCTTAGTGCTTAGTGCTTATACCTTATACCTTATACCTTATACCTTATACCTCAGTCGCAAAAAGGTCATTCAGTATCACTTGATTCGTCACCAATTCTTCTGTGTATCGATTCGGCTTGATTCCATCAGGCGTAATCATGGTGAGAAACAAAGTTTGTTTGCGCCCAGATCGACGCTGAAAGACGCGTAGCTTGCGACGAATCTGCTCTGCATAATTCTTGGTCACCACATAAGGGCCAGTCGAATACTTGATCTCGCATATGTTGATACATCGGTCGGCACGATCTAGCAACAAATCGATTTGGGCTCCTTCATCCTCTGTGCTTGGTTTGGCTGCATACCGCCAGGAGGCCAATTGTGTCTGTACGTCTGCGATTCCAATCGCGGCACAGATGGCTTTAATGTGCTTGAAGCATAAGGACTCGAACGCATACCCGCACCAGGATTCATAACGTCGACCTGATGATTCCCGAAGCCAAGAATTCGAAGATGACTTGGAATGCATCCAGTTCCAATAGAAAACGGAAAATTCGTCGGATATCCGCCACACATTCCCTTTGCTTTCCTCGATGGCTTTGGTAACTCCGCCGCCACTTTTCAAGCGTGCTTTAGCAATCAATTGATCGCGAGTCAGTCCGCTCCACGTCGTCGACAAGGCCCGAGCAATCGCTTCATGGGTTTCGTACGATTCGAAGAGCGCCGCGAACAAATTATGGTACTCACTGCGCAACATTCCCTCGGGCTGAAAGCACTCCGCGTCAATGCACTGAGCTGCAGATTGCCCAGGGCGAATCAAATTCAAATAGTGCGGAATGCCACCAAAGGCCATATAAGCCAAAACGGTCTGACGCTGGTCCCAACGAATCTTTCTGTATTGTAGGTATTGCTGGACTTCATACAACAGAAATGGTTCCAGTCGAATACGGCGAGTCAAGCGATTGTGGAGCCCGCCACGAGCATTGACTACGTTGCGAATCATCCAGGCCGCAGCCGACCCACACACCACAATCGCCAGGTCGCGACAACGACTTGCAAAGGTATTCCAGAAGTTTTCAAAGGCCGGCACAAAACCACTCTTGCGAGTTGCCAGCCAAGGGAACTCGTCAAAGAATAGTACTCTCTTTCCCCGCATGGAATGAGGCTGATCCAGACAATGTCTTAAGAGCTCGAACGCTTCAAGCCAACTGCGCGGTGGAAGTAAAGGCAGTTGTGGAAAACTTCGGCGCAGGGATGTAAGAAAGTTAGCCAACTGAGTTGACGTGCTCTGATCGTGGATGCCAGTAACCTCTAGCACCAGATTAGTTCGGGATCTTTTGATGCTAAAACGGCATCTAATAGTCTTTTCTCCGCTACCCGTCCGATGACTTGTTCGGCATTAGCCATGAGTTCCCCCATACGTTATGTCGTGCGCGAATCGTCGCTTTGGCGGATTATAATCAAAATATCTCGCCAAATGTGAGTTCAGCAACCCTGTTTTGGCAATGTTTCTCACGTATGCCTCGCCAAATCTTAGCCTCTGAGGGGGGAAACTACGCTTGGTGGGGCGGGTTGGTAATACAAGCCCGAAAGCGCAAGGTGAGGGATTGCCCTGTTCTAATTCATGCCTAAGTCGCGCGAATCGGGGATTCGAAAACCTTCGCAAGCGATTGGGGCTAGGGGGATTGGCGTGCGGGGGGCTAATGCTTCGGGAGCGTTAACTGGCGTGCGATCCCTTTGCTCGCGCAGCGGGCTGGTAATACAAGCCCGAAAGCGCAAGGTGAGGGTTGGCCCTGTTCTAATTCATGCCTAAGTTGCGCGAATCGGGGATTCGAAAACCTTCGCAAGCGATTGGGACCTAGGGGGATTGGGGTGCGGGGAGCTAATGCTTCGGGAGCGTGAACTGGCATGCGACCCCTTTGCTCGCGCAGCGGGCTGGTATTGGGGACGGCGTGGTTACGCCTCTTGGAGAGAATACTGATCGGCGGAGCGATCAACGACAATACGGATCGGCGGAGACTTTAGCTTTTGTTTATGCCGAATGCGAATGGCTTCGCTTTCTCAAACTTGTCGGTCACATCGCCGTTAAGTTTGACGCTGAACGTGTAGGCAGCAACAGCGTATCCATCTGATACGGAACGGCATTCATTGCCTCGGCTGACCACTAAGCTGACGTACTTTGAGGTCTATTTGCGAGGATTCTCGACCACCGAACCTGTGCGTACCATCCCGCGAGTATAAACCCGGAATGCAGAGTTAGCTTTTTCGGTCCAGGCCTGATTCCAGCCGACACTCACGCTGATCGTTTTGCTCTGATGAGTTGCCAACAAGAAATCACTTCTCCTTGGATGCATTGTATTCGCCTAGCCTTTCCTTGGCTGGCAAATGCTCACTCAATTCGAAGTGCGGTCGCTTATGCGAGTTCACATAAGCCGCAATGTCGAGAGCTTGCTCATCGGTAAGGTCTGTAGCATCCGGTGGCATGGCGACTTTCAACCAAGCGGCCAAGTTCTCCACTGACGACAACCCGGCTCCGTCGTTGTAAGATCGATCGCCCCAAACAGGAGGATTATCGTTGTCGCCTTGGCCATCTTTCTGATGGCATTCCGCGCATCGTGACGTGTACAGAGACGCACCTCGTTTGATATCGGCTTGATCAGGCTTTACAGCGAGCAGCTTGATTGCACCTGGGCCGACGGGACGATTGGAGTTCATCCGCAAAGGCTGGCCTTGCGAAAGCGAAGTGATATAAGCCGTCACGGCCACGGAGACCTCACTACCAAGCGGCGGGCGAGTACCATTGCAGCTTCGCATAAAACAGTTCAGCACTCGGTCTTCGAGGGTGATGACTCGGTCTTCGCGTGGGGACCAAGCAGGATAAGCAGTGGCTGTTCCCAAGAACGTACCCGCTTTCTCGTGTCGGCCGTTGTTCAAATGACAACTGGTGCAGTTCAACGCATTACCGACGTACTCTTTCGACATAGGATGAGTCGTCGTATTCTCAACAATCGCTTCCCCTAGCTTCACAACTTTCGCAAGCTTGTCATTAGTTTGTTCTTTGGTGACGGGTTCTTGCGCGATCGCAATCAAGCCTGCCATCAGGAAGAGGGTACCGGTAAAGGTTGCTTGGAAGCCCTTTTGCTGTCGCGGCTTCGCTAGTTGCTGAAAAAACATCCCTGACTCATTCTGTTTTGTGGTGAGAATATCTAAAGGTTTTGATCCGATAAGCGTGAATTGGTTACAAAAAAATTGGAAAAAATGGCAAGCCTGGACACGCTCGGCCGTCATCCCCATTGGAACACGGGTGAAAGTTCCCAAGCTACAATCCAAGCCAAAAAATTTACGAATATCCGCGGTCGAGAGTCATGGCTCGCGATGTATCGCCAAACGTTCGCGACCGGCGTTCGCGACCGGCGTTCGCGACCGGCGTTCGCGAAGTTGTAAGCGAGCTCGTTGGCAGTGTATGCTCCGTCTCATCAAATTGTCGGTGCTTTTCTTGTAACCATTATCGCTGCGACGGCTCTACCCTCACATAACGAAACAAAAAACTGATTCAGGAGAGCATCATGAGCCCTGCCTACTGTCCTCTCGGTTTCAGTACCTGTCGCGTTACAAAACACTAGTCCATTCGTTCCAACCAGCGTCACTATTTTCACCACACAGCTTAAACGGATTTAGAGAAACATGAAAAGCATTTCTGCAAATGAACTCAAGAACCTTATCAATTCCGGCAAGCATATCGACTTGATCGATGTGCGAACGCCAGTCGAGTTTCGTGCGATGCATGTCTCGGTCGCTCGAAACGTACCACTAGATCGCTTAGATCCTAGCGATCTTCGGACCGCTGGCGGCGTATCGAGTGATCCGGTTTACGTGGTCTGTCGCTCAGGTGGGCGAAGTCTCCAAGCGTGTGAAAAGCTGCTAGCTGCTGGAGTCACCAATGTGATCAACGTCGAAGGCGGCACGATGGCATGTGCATCGGCCGGCGCACCAGTTATCCGGGGCAAGAGTGCAATACCTTTGAACTGTCAGGTGCAAATCATCACGGGTGTGGCTATAATGGCCGGCACCATCGCTGCGCTGGCGACCGCCAATCTCTATTGGTTGTCTTTACCAATGGTGATGGGGGCCGGGCTGGTGTTCTCGGGGCTTACCAATACATGTGCCATGGGAACAATGTTAGCTCGCATGCCATGGAATCAGGTCAAACCAGAAGCAACCGCATCGTCCAATCCGACTTCCAAGACT
>JALOQS010000227.1 GCA_025459355.1 Pirellula sp. | reverse complement strand
CTCACGGCCTTGGACGACGGTCGTGTCCCTCGTGACTCGTTCATGCACGCTGAAGTATGGGTTCGGTACACCCGTTAGTTCAAACTGAGTCATCGTTTGCTTGAGCCGGCGATACTCAGGAAGCAATTCGAATCGATAATCTTCTGGCGAAACTTCTCGTTCTTCAGGTTCTGTAGACTTAGTCGTCAAGGCGCTGGTTGAGATGCGATCTTTACCAAAATTGGTTTCGATCGCTTCGGCAATTTCGCGAACCGTTTCGATTTCTTGCAAGACCTCTTCTGGAAAGCGACCACCGACCGCATTCTCCAGAGTGTGTGCGATTTGCAGACGTTCGAGACTGTCGAGTCCCAAATCAACAATCACATTCGTATCGAGGTCGAGTAGTTTGGCGCGTTCTTGAGCAACTGCTTTGACCGCGTGGCGGACGAGTTCGACCACTTCTGGGTCGGGATCTTTTGTTTTTTTCGATTCGACACGATTAAAGCCACTCTTAAGATCATCGACCGTGGCGGCTGCAATCATCGGCGATTGTTCAGGGAGATTGTCATCCCAGGAGAGCCATTGATGAATGACTCGTAACGAGCCTTCTCGGAAGCCCTTTAAGCAAGCGTGGCGTTGAATTTTGCCGGAGGAGGTTTTGGGTAAGGAACCGGCTCGCACCAGCACAACGGCATCGGGCGGAAGCTCGTGAATTTGAGTAACAGCTCTTCGGATGGCGAGTACCACGGGAGCCCAGTCTGCTTCGAGGGAACGTTGGACTTCGACAGCGATAATCAATCGTTCGCGTGGCCCCGAGTCATCGGCAAACGCAGCTGCGGCAGAAGACGAAATCGATTCATGGCACTGTTCGACCGTCTCTTCGATGTCTTGAGGATATCGGTTGACGCCTCGGACGATGATAAGATCCTTTACGCGGCCGGCAACATACAGCTGACCGTGACTCCAAAAGCCCAGGTCCCCCGTGCGTAGAAACGGGCCTTGGCCATCTGCGGTGAATGCCTTGAAGGTGGATTCTGTCTGTTCAGGTTTCTCCCAGTATCCTTGACCCACGCTATGGCTTTGGACCCAAATCTCTCCGATATGGTCTGGACCCAGCATGCGCCGAGATTCTGTGTCGACGATGACAACTCGTTCGTCGGACGTTGGTTCACCGCAGCCAACCATGCCCCGTGCATCGGGGGCATCCGGCGCGATGGGAGCCACCATCCGAGCATCGAGTTTGCGACTGTCAAACGTCCGAATCACGGGTGGCTCGGACGCGGGACCGCCGGTAACAATGAGTGTTGTTTCCGCCATGCCGTAGCAAGGGAAATGGCTGGTGTGATTAAAGCCGCAGCGTTCGAATTTCTTGCTAAACATTTCCAGCGTGCTGGCTCGCACGGGTTCCGCACCGTTAAACGCGAGTGCCCACGACGATAAATCGAGCGCCTCGAGCTCCTCCTCTTTTACCTTGTCAACGCAGAGCTGATAGGCAAAGTTGGGGCCTCCACTGACGGTCGCTTTGTATCGAGTAATTGCGTTGAGCCAGCGAACGGGGCGTTGCATGAAAGCCATCGGGCTCATGAGCGTCATCGTGGCCGACATGTAAACGGGAGAAAGCACGCCACCGACCAAACCCATGTCGTGATACGTGGGAAGCCAGCTCACGCCGCGATCGTTGTGATTGTTGCGAAACAGCGACGAGATCATCATGCAGTTTCGAACCAAATTGCCGTGAGTCAGCATCACCCCTTTGGGTTGCCCTGTCGAACCTGACGTGTATTGCAGAACCGCTAGATCGGTTGGGTTGATGGGGAGTTCTTGGAATTGAATCGCCGTTGAGAGTTCGACCGTGTCGCTGGCAATCAGATCCATGACGCCGGTTTCGGCTTTGGTCGCATCATCCTTGACAATCTGCTCCAGCGTGTCGGAAGTGGTCAAAGCAAAGGCAGCGCGGCAATCCTGAGCAATACCCAGAATCCGAGCCCCCTTGCGGCTCCGTCGCGGCGGGAACGCGGGGACCGCAATACATCCGGCGTACAAGCAACCGAAAAAGCCGGTCACAAATTCCAAGCACGGCGGGTACATCATCAACCCGCGAGACCCCGGTTTGTGCTTCTCCAGAATCTTGATTGCGATCGCGCGGGCCGCGTGATCCAGCTCCGCATACGTTAGAGACTGCTCACTATCCGTCTCGCCGTCGCTATAGTAGAAGGCCACCTTATTCGGGAAGATATTGGCCCAATACCGCAGCGCATCAACGAGATTGGTGGATGGTGGTTGGTAGGGAGCTTGTAGCTCTTTCAAATCCAGCACTTGATAACCCTCAAAGCGACATCTCAAAAAAACCGCACAGAGCCTCGCGGCGTTTCCGATTACAAACGGAATGGCTCGTGGGAGTCTATATCGACCAGGCAATCTGGAACGGAAAACGGTTTCTTCAAATAATTGATCAGATGGTTATACCTGCGAAATTCAAAACCCGGTACACCCTATTTGCCCGCGATTTTGCGGTTTTGCAGTGGAAAAGGGGGGCAAAAGGTGGGAAAAACTCTCAGAGAAAGCCCTTGTGAACGATGTTGCTCGCCGATATACTCTCGCACCTTTAATTCCTGGAAAATGTTTAGTAGCTTAGGAAACGGTTTACCCGCCCTTTGATTGCAAACTATGAGCTAGGGCTCAGGAGACCGAGATACATCGTCGGGGGCACCGTCCCCGCAGGATTTTCTTGGTAAATATCGGGCGGTTAATACATCACCTATCGGATTAGCATAATGGTAGCACAACCAAAAACTTACGTTGCAAAGCCTCAATCGGTTCCACAAAAGTGGTACGTCGTCGATGCGACCGACTGCATTTTGGGTCGTTTAGCTAGCGACGTTGCGATGGTTCTTATGGGCAAGCACCGCCCCGAATACACTCCACACGTGGATACTGGCGAGTTCGTCGTCGTCATCAACGCGGAAAAGGTTGTCATGACAGGCAACAAACTCCAGGTTCGACACTACGCATGGTACAACGGCTATCATCGCCAAAAGATGGAGAGCTATGCCGAGCGGCTCGAGCGAAAGCCAACCGACTTGGTCAAGATGGCCGTAAAGCGAATGTTGCCAAAGAATTCTCTTGGACGACATATGTTGGACAAGCTCAAGGTTTACGCTGGTCCAGAGCATCCGCACCAAGCCCAAAACCCAATCCCTGCACCTTTCGGAAAGCACGTCGGTTAATCGACGGTCCGTTCACTCATCCGTACAGTGTTACTTAGCAAGCATTTGTTACTTAGCAAGCATTTTAGTTACTTAGCAAGCAATTTAGAGTCATTCAATGGTCTCAGTCAAAAAAGATAAAATAAGTGGTGACACCCTCGGTACGGGACGTCGTAAGACCTCGGTCGCTCGCGTTCGCATTCGACCCGGGACGGGAAAGATCACGGTTAACGACCGAGAGTTCGACAAGTATTTTTTGAATGATTCCGAGCGTCGACAAGTTATCGAGACGCTCGATCACGTCGGGTCCCGAGATTCGGTCGACGTGTTCGTTCGCGTTTCCGGTGGCGGAGTCAATAGCCAAGCGGGCGCGGTCCGAATGGGATTGGCTCGGGCTTTGGTCGGAATGAACGAAGAGCATTTCCATCCGCTCCGAGAAAACGGTTTCTTGACTCGGGATTCCCGAATGAAGGAACGCAAGAAGTACGGCCTCCGAGGTGCACGCCGAGGCGTTCAGTTCTCCAAGCGTTAAGATTGTGGTGGTCAGCCCTCAAAATTCAGGGCGACTGGTTCCTGATCTTTTCAAGGCGATTTTTTCACGGCGACCCGAGGCGTTAATCCTCGGGTTTTTTTATTGCCTGATGTAATTTATTGGTTGAGCAATGCAAAACACATCGACGTTCATCAATCGAGAACTTAGTTGGCTGGAATTCAATCAGCGAGTGCTGGATCAGGCACAGTATCAAAAAGTTCCTGTCTTGGAGCGGCTTAAGTTTCTCGCCATCACCGCCAGCAACATGGACGAGTTCTTTATGGTCCGGGTTGGTGGATTGCAAATTCAAGAATCGAAGGGGCTTCAACAAAAAGATTTCAGCGGCTTAACCCCCAGCCAGCAATTGCAGTTAATTTACGATCGCGTCAATCAGATTATTCGTGACCAATACGCCTGCTTTCTGGAGCAGATCGAACCTACATTAAATGCAGAAGGTATTGAGCACGTTCTAGTGAAGTCGGCTTCAGCTCGGCATCGTGAAACCTTGTCACGTTTCTTTCATGAGAATATCTATCCCGTCGTCTCTCCTATGGATATCGATCCAGAGGGGGAGTTTCCCGTTCTCGCGAACCTGGGGCTGCACCTAAGTGTTCGAATGTCGAGCGGTGAATCGGAGCATCCTTATCGTTTCGCGATTGTTCCACTCGGGCGAGTTCTTTCGCGTTTCATTACGCTGCCGCGAGACAAGGGATATAGCTACGCGCTTCTCGAGGATGTTGTATCTGAGTTCATGGATCAATATTATCCAGGCAAACGGATAGAAGAGTGTGTCGCATTTCGTGTAACGAGAAATGCTGATGTGTCGGTGCGAGAGGATAGCGCTGCCGATTTGATGCACGGGATGGAAGAGGTGCTCGATTGGCGACGATCAGCTGACTTTGTACGCCTTGAAATATCATCGCAGGCATCCGAGATAACCATAGATTTCCTCAAGCAGCATTTGGAACTCGTTGATCGAGATGTGTTCCGTATTCCGGGGCCGTTGGATCTTTCTAGCATGATGTATTTGTCAGACATCGAGGGCTTTCCTGGACTGCGCGACACGCCCTGGATTTCGCAAAAATCACCATCGATTGATCCGACCAAGAGTATGTTTTCGCAAATCGCGGAAAAGGATATTCTGCTGAGCCATCCCTACGAAAGCTTCGAGCCGGTCGTTCGATTTATAGAAGAAGCATCCAGCGATCCGGACGTGCTGGCCATCAAACAAGTGCTTTATCGCACCAGCCGAAACAGTCCTATCGTTCGAGCCCTCAAAGCCGCCGCCGAACGAGGCAAATATGTGACCGCAATTGTGGAGCTCAAAGCTCGATTTGACGAGCAACGAAACATTGAATGGGCCCGCGAATTAGAAAAGGCCGGCGTGCAAGTCATCTACGGAGTTCGCGGTCTTAAGACACATGCCAAGGTATGCATCGTCGTACGACGCGAAGCCTCTGGTATCGTTCGCTATGTTCACTTTGGCACAGGTAACTACAACGAAGCGACCGCTCGTCTCTATAGCGATGTTAGTTACCTGACGTGCAACGAGTCACTGGGACGAGATGCGAGTTCGTTTATCAACGCGATCACTGGTTACAGCCAACCGCTCCCTTATGAGCAGTTGGATTCAGCGCCACTGGGCCTACGCAAAAAGATACTCTCATTGATTCGCGCGGAGACATCGAATCGGAAACTTGGGCAAAAGGCATACATCGCGGGCAAGATGAATGCGTTGGTCGATCCGGAGGTTATCGAAGCACTCTACGAAGCGAGCCAAGCTGGAGTCATCATCCGACTCAATGTTCGCGGTATCTGCTGTCTGCGTCCTGGAGTACCTGGCTTGAGTGAGAACATCTCCGTGGTCAGCATTGTCGATCGATTCTTGGAGCATGCACGTATTCTGTATTTTTATCATGGCGGAGATGACAAGGTTTTTATCAGCAGCGCGGACTGGATGAGCCGCTCGTTTGATCGCCGAGTGGAATTGCTTGTGCCGATCGAAGAGAAAGTCTCCAAGCTCCGGTTAACCAGTCTTTTGGAAGGCTATTTTAAAGACAATCAAAACGCTTGGTATTTGCAGCCCGATGGCAAGTATCAGCGTATAGAGCCAATCGCCGGTCAATCCAAGTATCGTGTTCAGAAGCATTTGTACGAGAACGCCGTCCAAGCCATTAAAGACGCTGAGCACGCAGCCCGCACGACGTTCGAACCCCACACCGCCGCCGGCCTCTAGCCGCTTCGTTGGTAGTTGTAGGCCGTAACAAGGCTTTGCGCAGTTACGGCATTTCTTCTCCTGGAGGGAGAATCGATCGCACCCTGGTCCCTTCTTTCAAATGGCCTCATAGCTTCGTCCACTACAGCAGCCGGCGACAGCCTCCTCCCAAGTCATGGTTTCCCGGCGTGCCCTGCCGTAACTGCGTCGCTTCGCGACTTGTTACGGCCTACAAGAGTTGTAGGCCGTAACAAGGCTTTGCGCAGTTA
>JALOQS010000226.1 GCA_025459355.1 Pirellula sp. | reverse complement strand
TAAGTCGTTGGAATAAGCACCGATTGCGCGAAATTGCATCTCGTTCGATGATCGCCTGATCGCGATGCTTCGTCTATCGAAATTCCGCAATCGGCTGTTAGTATTACCACTTACTCCTTTGCCATGTGGCAGAACTGGTTCTCTGACGACTCGCATCGAACTAATCTGAATGAATCACGAACTTCATACCGTGCCAATACTTGTTGGACTGCTCAATCAATTGAGTCAAGCTGACGCGCTGCTGCTCACGCTTGATGTTATTCATGGCGTTTTTGGCATCGACATAGGACCACGCCAGTTCGAATTCACGCGAGTGTGACTGGGTTGCATCTCCTTTGATGACGTCGAATTAATTTGAGCCTAAAACTACGACAATCTTGATATTCAGAACGCAAGTCTGCCTGATTCTGAAGATCAGAGATGTAGAATGATGGCTGTTTGTAGCTTTCTGCACCACTGATTCGTTGATCACTAACATGAGGTTTTGAATGCCGCGTTCTGAAGCGGAAATCGAGCAGGCAATAGGCTGGCTAACCAGTATCCGATTTTGCCAAGGATTGGATCGTGATCAACTTGCGAGTCTCGCTCAAGAACTTACGGTACGGTCTTTCGCTGCCGGCGAAACCATCGCTTCTCCGGACGATCCTGTCACCGAGTTTTGGATTGTCGTAGAGGGAGAATTGGATTCGTTCTTGACCGATCCACGCGGACGAGAAGAGTTTTTAGGCATAGTCCACCAAGGGGAAACCGTTGGGGAGATCTTTATTCTTGAAAAGAATCCAAACCGGCCTGCTCGATTCACTGCTCGAACCAACGGAAAACTTTTGGTCGCACCCGCCGACGCATTGATTCGTTGGGTCAAAATTTATCCTTCGCTAATGCAGAACTTGTTCTTTACGCTTAGCGAGCGATTCAAGACCGTCACCGGTGCAGGCTCTCGCAATGTTCCTTCACCTCGCCTCGGTATCGTTGCTTCATCCAAACTGGGGTATGAGTTCGCTGGAAAGATCGTTGCAAAATTGCTCAGGGTAGGTGAAAGGCTCGAAGTATGGTCGAACCAACCTGAACGTTTGATCAAGGCTGGTTGCTGGCCGGAATCACTCCCGTTTAAGCATATCGATGCAGGGGCTTCACCTTTGCTACAACCCTCACCCCCTCTGCTCGATCGGCGTATCGTGGTTTGCGCTAGTGCAGTACAAAACGACGAGTATTTCAAGTCGCTATTGGGATGTGATGAAATACTGTGGTTGCTCGAACCTAATGATGCACCGAATCTGATGCAGGCGATGGCTCCCTTAAAATTTCTGCAGGGAGATGCATCCGATCGGGTGCGTATCGTCTGGTTATTGAATCCGAATTTGCCCGTAGCTCCCGTGCTGGATGGTTTAACCTTTAAAAAATCGGATGTGAAGATTGTTGTCGATTCTTCAATGGGATCGATCGCACGTCAAGAGATTCAAGGGATCGATCGGCTTTCGCGAGCGCTTCGCGGTATCTCAATCGGTATCGCATTGGCCGGGGGTGGCGCTAAAGGGATGGCTCATTTTGGGGTACTGCAAGTTCTAGAGGACGCCGGTATATCGTTTGACGTGATGTCGGGTACCAGCGCAGGCGCCATGGCAGGAATTCTGTATGCGTCAGGCATGTCTCCTCAAGATGCTATTCAAAATTTCCAACGTGATCTTACTCCCTCAAAGCTCTTTCGATGCCTTCCGAATTGGCATAACTTGTATTTGGTCTCTCAGTATCGACGAAGGGCTTGGGACGGGATGTTGCGAAAATATCTTCACGATTGGCAACTGGAGCAGTTATCCATTCCGTTTCGAGCCATTACCGTCGATTTGGTACAAGCTAGAACGGTTGTGCGTCAAGAAGGGGATGCGGTGCGAGCGATCCTAGAAAGCATCAACCTGCCCGTCGTTTCACGACCAATTCTGCGCGATGGCATGGCGCTCGTCGATGGTGGCGTGCTCAACAATCTTCCTGCAGATGTGTTAGCCGAAAGCGGTGCTGATTTTGTCGTAGGAGTGGATGTCTCAAGCCGCGTGCGTCCTGAATTCGCAGGTAACCGTCCCGATATGCCTACGACTAAAATGAAAAACGCTGGCTCGATTGACACCATATTTCGTATCTTTGAGTCTCAAGCGCACAACATCGGAAAGCTTCGCAACCGTGCCGTCGACTTTTGGATCAAACCGGATACGTCAATCTACGGACTCGCGGAATTTCACCGCACCTCGGAAATTGCAAATGCGGGCAAGATAGCTGCAGAGCATTGCTTTACGGAACTTAAACAGAGATTAGTCGATCTCGAAAAGCGACTCGTCTCTCATGCCAACTCTAATAAGTTGGCGTAGCTCAAAACCCTAGCTGACACGCTTAACTACTTTGAGTCGAATATGGATAGTCGCAGCAACTCTTTATCGTTCGCATCATGCAGGTAGAGTAGATCGCTCCAGACCATCCATGGAAGCAATACAACTCCAGTTAAAAACAAATTCTAACAAGCCTGACCGGATCGTCACGTTGCTTATTGGCACTGGTTAAAAGACATCACTGATTAAAAGAGAAGAGGTGCCGTCACTTCTAACAGCACCTCTCGTTTCTTGACGGATTGCTATTCCCAACCCAATCTACTACTCGCCAGCAGTGGTCATTTGCTTGACCTGTTTTTCCAGAGATTCCAAGCTCCAATCGCCTGGCTTCTGGCTTGGCGGAAACTCCTGAAGCGTCATAAGAAACTTACTTGCGACCGCTTGCAAGGGAACGAGAACGAACGCGCGGTCAATCATCCAGTCGTGGTACGTATTCGAGTTATGCTGCGACTTCTCGAAGGGATCGCGACGAAGGTTGAAGAGTAATGGCAATCGGAGATGGACAAAAGGCTCACGCCAAACATCTAGCTTCTCTGCGCGATTCTCCAAGTAAGTTGCCTTCCAATCGCCGACGCGAATAGCGACGATCTCGGCACCATCGTTAAGGTAAATAAACTCCTTGCGAGGTGACTCTTCTGTTTTTCCACTGAGGTAATCCAAAAGATTGTAGCCATCAATGTGGTTCTTGTAGGTTCGTCCGTTTAGCACGACACCCCCCTTGAGAAGCTTTTCCTTGATGTCGGGAGCCCCCGCAACAGCGGCGAATGTTGGCAGCCAATCCTCGTGAGACACGATTCCGTTTAGCGTAACCCCAGCTGGGAATTTACCTGGCCACTTAACGAAACATGGCACTCGGAAAGCACCTTCCCAGTTAGAATTCTTTTCACCACGGAACGGAGTGGTACCAGCATCTGGCCATGTGTTGTAATGCGGACCATTGTCGGTCGAGTACTGCACAATGGTATTATCAGCCAGCCCGAGATCATCGATCAGTTTGAGCAATTCTCCCACATGCATGTCATGCTCCACCATGCCATCTCCATATTCATCTTGGCCGGATAGACCGATGTGTTCGGATTTAACGTGAGTCCGAAAGTGCATTCTAGTACCATTCCACCAACAGAAAAATGGTTTCCCCTCTTTCGCTTGGCGAGTGATAAAGTCCTTGGCGGCTGCAAGCGATTCGTCATCGATAGTCTCCATTCGCTTTTTCGTCAGTGGTCCTAGATTCTCAATCTTTTGACCACCTTTGCCATCTGCTTTGCACCGCAAGACACCCCGAGGACCAAATTGCTCGCGAAAGGTCTTCCCGTTTGGCAATATCATGTCGTTCGGGTAATCCCGGTTCTCTGGCTCTTCCTCAGCATTGAGATGGTAGAGACTTCCTACGAACTCATCGAATCCGTGCATAGTTGGTAGATGTTCATCTCGGTCACCTTGATGATTCTTCCCGAATTGACCAGTTGAATATCCCTGGCTCTTTAGAACAGTGGCCATGGTAACATCTGTTTTCTGCCAGCCTTCCTTAGCGCCTGGCATGCCAACCTTGGTCATGCCACTGCGAATCGGGGCAGAGCCACTGATAAATGCTGCGCGGCCCGCGGTGCACGATTGCTGAGCGTAGTAGTCGGTAAAGGCGACGCCCTCTCTCGCAATTCGATCGATATTCGGAGTTTTATAGCCCATCATGCCACGGTTGTTGTGACTGATGTTCCAAGTCCCAATATCATCTCCCCAAATAACGAGGATGTTCGGCTTCTTCTGTTGTGCAGACGCCTCCGAACCAAAAACTGTCGTAGCGAAAACAATCGCCAGACAAAAACACCATTTAATACTCATCTACCCACCTCTAAAAAATCAAAATGGAAACTTAACCTGATACTCCTGACACAACGGGACTAGACCGTTCGGATTTAGACTGTGCGGGCAGAAGGAAAACGGTCCAGCAGGATTCTCGCTCCCGCTCAAAACTAATCTCCGGACTTTCTGGCGAATAATCCCAGTTGCACCTATTTGCGAAGCAGTTTCTCTTCAGACATTTACCAACCATCGATTCGATCTAATTGGCCAATACCTGAATGTTACGTTGAGCAAACGCTCAATTGATATCTTACTCGACGAAACGTTCGACGAGAGGGTGAGCAACGACTTTCTGACCTGGAAAAATTCCAGTTGTCAAAAAACGACTTTTAAGGAGTCCCAGCCCCAGCAACCTCGACTTCGACCACTTGGAAACTCGCAGTCGGATTGCGATGAATCTCCGCTGGATCGTGAGAAGCGGATGTGCAGATGAACAAATGCTTGCGCTCAGGGCCTCCCAGCATGACGGCATAGGCATGCGTGTCGACCTTGATTCGATCCGTGATGGCTCCACCCTCTATGACGCGAACCACGCTGTCAACGCCTTCAGGGTTTGCGCACCACACGCCACCCTCGGCATCCAAACAGATTCCATCGGGACCCACAGATTCTGGCAACTGAGCCCACACTCGTCGATTGCGAAGCGACCCGTCCTCGTTGATGTCAAAAGCTGTGAGGCGATTCCCGATCGTTTCGCCAACAATCAGCGTTTGCCCATCGGGCGTAATTACTATTCCATTGGGAAAGCAGAGATCCTTAGCGACAACCGATGATTTACCGTCGGTCCCAACCAGCACCAGGACACACGTTTCCACTGGCTTGGCTGCTGGGTCCACAAAGTTGTACCCAATGTCCCCAACGTACAAACGACCTTGAGAGTCTACAATACCGTCGCTTAGGCAAAACACAGTTCTATCGCTGATGTCAGCTAGAAGTTGTAGCGATCCGTTTTCGACATGGTAAATTTTTCGTTCGAATGCGTCTCCGACCACGATATCACCTTTGGGAGTCAGCCCGAAACCGTTAGGAATGAAAGGTAAATCGATAGCTTTTTCGACAGTACCCGACAGGTCAACCGTCTTAATACTCTTGTCGTGAATGTCGATAAACCAAATTTTGTTGTTGTACCACCGTGGGCTTTCGGTGAACTTGATTCCTGCGTTTGGATTGGTAATTTTTTTTACGTTGATAGTCATTGGAAATTTTGTTCTTTTAGAATTTAGCGCGATTCACGAAAGCAACCATCAAATCTGTAATCGCGCGGGTCACATGCCCCTTTCCAGTCAAATCATTGCAGAAGAGTATTTCACCGGGATGGAATCGTCGCGCTTCGCCATCACTGGTCACTACCTCGCCCTCTCCTGATAAAATCATGGCTATGTAAGGTTGAGGTGCGTTATGGGCAGGCACGTCGGTTCCCGCAGGAACCGAAAACACGAACATCGTCTCAACAGCCCCAAAATCACCCATTTGCCCCGTCGGATTTGGAGGTGGCCCAAAGGGCACTTCACGTTCGGTTATATTCTTGACTCCAAAATGGGTCTCGCCATTATCATCGGCGTGTATCATCTGGAATTTCAAGGAATGCTCTCTTTCTTTAGTTCATTGGATGAATCTGAAAATCTATCGGGATGCGATACGTAATAGCCTCAAGTAGATTGAACGATTTTTGTCAGCTAATGCCCACCGAATTTTGCTCCGCGCTCAAAACTCAGCCTCGATCCCCTTGGCTTTTGCGACTTGATAAATGGCATCGAATGTGGCTGTCGAGTCCCAAGGTGCATCGGGTGGTTCGTTTCTGAATTCGCGATACGCACGTTCGACTATCGGATTTCCGCAAACTGTGAAAACCGTAGTCATCCTCCGCAAATCCCTATTCCATGAAAATCCATCGTGCAAAAAACTTCTCCAGCAGTCGTTGTCACGGAACTCAACGATCCCACGTTAGTTGGGCAATCGATTGAGGTGCTCAAGC
>JALOQS010000038.1 GCA_025459355.1 Pirellula sp. | reverse complement strand
GGCCGAGGTGCCAATGGTGTTGGGAACAACTGATTGTTGAACCGGCGATGGCTCGAACGCTTGCAGCGCAGGTAGCATGAGCGCTGACTTGCATTTCGGGCAGCTAATCTGCTTGCCGCACATGTCCGAGTTAACCTGTAAAGTTACTTGGCACGTAGGACACTTTACACGCACTTTACTCGACATAGGGCACCAAAAAGAAAAGAATGAAACTAGATTTGGGGCCGAGTATACCTTAGTAAGGCCATGATGCAAAACTTTTTTTGCTCTGGGGCGTCGCGTTTGACGTTCTAGAAATTTCCGTCCACGGACCAGATGCTTAAAGGGTTACGTTTTCTGATTGTGGCTCTGTTGGTGGTTCTCTTTGTGTCTCTGTTTGTGGTTCTGTTTCAGCGACCTCCTTTTTCCATTCGTCATTTCGGAAGGCACCTTCCCATTTTGTGATGACGACCGTGGCCAAGCAGTTACCGATAACATTGACGGCTGTTCGTGCCATGTCCATGAGCTCGTCCACCCCAAGAATCAAAATCACTCCTTCAACCGGGAGATTAAACGAGGCGAGAGTGCCAAGCAAAATCACGAGCGAAGCACGAGGCACGCCAGCCACCCCTTTTGAGGTCAACATAAGAGTAAGCATCATGAAGATTTGCTGAGTCCAGCTTAGCTCGACTCCAGCCGCTTGGGCCACAAAGATTGAGGCGACGGCCAAGTACAGCGTCGTGCCATCCAAGTTAAAAGAGTAGCCCGTCGGGAGAACGAAACCAACAATTCGCTTTGGGCAACCTAACTTAACCAAGTTCTCCATGGCTTTGGGCAATGCCGATTCGCTCGATGTTGTGGCAAAAGCGATGACAGCCGGTGTCTTGACCGCATGATAAAAGTCCTTGAGTGGAACTTTGAAAAACAACGCCGTCGGAAGCAACACGACGAGGCATAACACCAACAATGCAACGTACAGTGTCGCCACCAGCATCGCAAGATTCTTCAGAACATCCAAACCGCTATGGCTGATTGTGTAAGCCATCGCAGCACCGACGCCGATAGGAGCGAACTTCATCACGAATTCGGTAAACCTAAACATGACATCGGCGAGCGATTCGCACCACTTTACAATTGGCTCGCTTCGCTCTCTGCCGATGCTGGTAACAGCTAGTGCGAATAAAACGGAAAAGACAACGATCTGTAGCACATCCCCTTCCGCCATCGCTTTGATGATCGATGATGGGGCCAAGTGAGATATGATGTCCCCCAGCGATTGAGGTTTTGCAGTAGCCTCGGCGGCGACGAGCGCTTGCGATAAAACCTCTGACGCTTCCGTTGATAAGCCGACAGCCTTTATGCTTTGTTCGAGCGCTTCCGTGGAGTTGTCGTTTTGTAAACTGGCTTTTGCCCCTGAAGCGGCTTCTTTGGCGTCGCTCGCTAAACCCTTTGCACGATCTGCAAGGTCCTTTTTGTTCTCCGTTTTTTCGATGTCATTTAGACTAAGCCCTTTTCCAGGTTGTGCGATGTTGACCGCAATCAAACCAATGGCGAGGGCTAAAGTGGTTACGATTTCAAAGTAGAGTAGGGACTTTGCCCCGATGCGGCCCACCTGCTTCATATCGCCAGTCCCGGAGATTCCGATAACCAACGTCGCAAAAACCAGAGGAGCGATAATGCACTTGATCAAGTTCAGAAACAAATTTGATAGCGGTCTCGCTTCCAAACCGATATCAGGAAACAACCAGCCAATCAAGATTCCGAGCAGGAGACCGATGAAGATCTTGGCGGTTAAAGAAATTTTAGGAATTGGCATTTCTCGGCAGCTAGCTTTCCACTCAAGCGATCAAATACTTTCAGCTTGTCAAACCCCGGGGTCCTGGTTGTAGCCTCTAAACTGGAGGGATGCAACTTGTTTTATGCCTTGTTCCCGCCCGACTCGCGAAGCGGACCTAGGACGGTCGCCTCGTGGACGTGGGACGGGCAAACAATGCGTTTCACGGGAGAGTGTCCATTCTGCCTAGCGGAACGGATTCCGCTACCCATGCGGATACGATTTCCTGTGTTTCGGCTTAACCATTCTTGGCGAGAAGCCGAAACAAAAGTCAGACTCCTTTTACGTCCGTGGTGGATCGAGAGTAAGCTAGATGGCCTGAGTCTTTCTGACTTGTCACGTTCGTTTTTTGCGATTTTTATAACCCTTGAGTCATGCAACTCCAAAAAGCTATCGTCACCGGTGCCACCGGATTCATTGGTTCTAACTTGGTTCGTTACTTGAAATCGGTTTCCTTCGCAGAGTCCATTTACGGGCTTTCCCGCTCCGAAACGGGAGACAGAAAGCTATTGGATTTGGGGGTTACTCCTATTCGCTACGACTTGGAAACGGGGCACGGCGATGAGATTCCTCAAGATGTCGATGTTGTTTTTCACCTTGCCGGCAAGTTATCGGGCTCACTTAAGAGCATGTTAAAGGTGAACGAGGGGGGGACCGGGCTCCTTTTGAATTCTTTGAAGAAGAGCAATAAGCGGACGACAATCATAATTCTCAGTTCGATTGCGGCGGCGGGACCCGGGAAACGAGAGGGTAACCGCAAAGAGTCTGATCCCCCGAGCCCCATTTCCGATTACGGTCGTAGCAAATTGGCCGGAGAACGCCAAGCGTTGGCTTTTTCTGACCAATTCGCGGTTTCCATTATCAGGCCTGGTATCGTATTCGGGCCTGGTGACAAAGAATTCCTTCGCTTGCTGCAGACGATGAAACTTCTTCACTTAAACCCTATGATCGGCAAAGGTGATTCACCTCTTTCGTTCATTGAAGTCGGTGACTTGGTACAGCTCATGGTGTTGGTGGCGAATAAAGGGGAGAGAGCCGGATCGCTAACCCACCAAGGGAATGCGCAGCCAGGGCTCGGTGTTTACAACGCTGCAACGGAGGATTTCTTGACGTTGAAAGACCTCGGCAGACTGTTTTCTCATACGTCCAAAAGAGCCGTAATCTCGGTACCATTCCCAAAGTCGATCGGTTACTGTCTTGGGTATGCCGGCGAACTATTTAGCTCTCTGTTCAAGCAGCCTATTACGCTTACTAGAGACAAAATACGAGAGGCATCGGCAGAAAGCTGGCGTGTAGACTCGGGCAAAGCTGTGGAACAACTCGGCTGGCAGAGATCACCGACGCGAGAATCACTCGGTCGGTGGATTGAAGAGGCCCAGCAATCGGGTTTACTCTA
Source organism: Pirellula sp. (assembly GCA_025459355.1). Lineage (GTDB taxonomy): Bacteria > Planctomycetota > Planctomycetia > Pirellulales > Pirellulaceae > JBKCUI01. The sequence continues at coordinate 18,214 of JALOQS010000038.1, read as the reverse complement.
GACCATTTCTGAGAGGATGATAGTTCGGCCCCTGAAGCATAGGTGCTTGTTGATAGTAATCATCCTGAGTCGGCGTTAATACGTTTTGAGGTCCTACGCCAAATACCGGCCCTCCCCATTGCTGTTGCATCCACGGATTACCTGGAGGCATTTGGCCGCCGAGGCCAGCCCCATTGTTGTTCCCGGGCGGAAAGGGCTGAGGACCTCCAGGAAACACGCCTGGAAAGACACCAAAACCGCCGCCAACGACTTGCGGTAGTTGCGGTCCCCAAACTCCATACGGGACGGAGAATGGCCGATTCGGATATCTCCATTCGCCATAGGGGCGAACCGGTGCACCCCATTGTTCAACCGAATGATAATTGTCCGAACTGAAACCCGCTTGCAGAGTGCTGCGGGTATGCCTGTATCCGGACTTGGCATGGGGTGGTATCTCGAACACGGGCTCGGGTGTGACAGTCACGAATTGATCAACTCGCTGTCCGTCAGGCGCATGCGTGTACGTAGAGGGGAGCGTCGTCCAGTCTACACGAGGAGCAGATACGGCGGCGCTTTTGCGAGTCCCCTTTTGGTAGGTCGCTGTACTGCGCTGAATGGGCCGGACCGGATTGGCCTTAATCGGCTCGGAAACTCGCGATGTTTCTTGCGCTTCGAGCGACCGGCATGTTACTGGGCTCATCGCGAACAACGCGAACCCTAAGACAACCAAACATAGCTGCCTGACAATAGATATAAGATAACGTCGTATGTGGAATTCAATGTGTCTCATACCCCCATGCTAATCAAACAAATTCATGACCAAAGAAAATCAGCCACACGGAATGTTCGCCTTCGTTTTCCCGGTGGGTTTGTAGGGATTAGGCTTGGAATTCCACGGAAAAACACTCGCTCGCGATGCAGCCGACAGCCTCGATGGCGATCGAAAGAAATCCCGAGGGACGACCCATTGGTTTTCCAGAAGAAAAAATTTGAAAAAATTTAGTAGTGGGTCTTGCTTTCAGAGGAGAATGATGGCATATTTACGAAACCGACGCGACGCAACGCGGAGGACTGACTAAGTCAGTTGACCAGGGTGAAACACAGTAATGTGTTGCGAGCTTCGGCCGACTGCAAAAACGAAAAATCGAACTTCCCCACTCAGCTCTGATCGGATTTCGGGCGTGACCGATCTAGGTTGGGTGGGGTTTTTTCGTTTTCAGACCGCAGGGTTTGCGTTCAGCATTCTGGTTTCGTCAACGCGAGCATTCTGTTTGGTTGGTAACCCGCGCCGATTCCAGCGACGTGCGATTCTAGCCTGACCATCGCGACCATCAAACTCTACTAATTTGGCGACGCATCGTTTTTTGGAAACGCATCGTTTCCTTTCGGAGCATGGTTTCTACAAGACTCCATGCAAAACTTCGCCGTGAACGTCCGTTAGTCGAAAATCTCGTCCGCCGTATCGATACGTCAATCGCTGGTGATCAATTCCTAACTGATGTAGTACGGTCGCCCACATGTCGTACACGGTGCATTTGTTTTCGATAGCATAGTACCCCAGCTCATCGGTCTGGCCATAAATAGTTCCTCCCTTAACTCCTCCGCCAGCAAACCAAACAGTAAATCCGTACGGGTTGTGATCCCTGCCGTGTGTACCTTGTGAAAAGGGAGTTCGGCCAAACTCGCCTGCCCAAACAATTAACGTTTCGTCGAGCAAGCCTCGCTGTCTGAGATCCTGGATAAGTGCGCTAATCGGTTGATCGACTTGAGCAGCCATGGCTCCATGCCCTTGTTCCAAGTCGCTATGCTGATCCCATGGATTGGGACCATTTCCGGCACCGATCCCTCTGGTTAAACAACTTAGCTCAATAAAGCGAACTCCTCGCTCTACCAGCCTCCTCGCCATCAAGCATTGTTTGGCATAAGCAGCTTTCTCGACGTCTGGAGAATCAACCCCGTACAAGCTTAGGGTACTGGCCGTTTCACCAGATAGATCGCAAAGGTCTGGTACCGATGTTTGCATGCGAAAAGCTGTCTCGTAGTTTTGCACGGCAGCTTCGATTTGCGGATCGTACTGATCGGCGAGCAGTAGATCGTCGAAGTGTCTAACGAGATCCAGTTGCTGGCGCTGCAAATCGAGAGGTTTCGTCGGGTTAATGTTGCGAACCGCATCCGCTTGGTCTGCTTTGATTATCGAACCTTGTCGATGCGCCGGAAGAAACCCCGAGCTAAACAAACTCACTCCTCCATGGGGTGCTACGGCAGAACCACTCTGCAAAACGACGTACGCTGGCAATTCTTCGTTTGCAGTCCCGAGTCCGTATGCTGCCCATGCTCCTGCGCTGGGATATCCCATGATAGGAAAGCCTGAGTGCATGAAGAAGTTTGCTTGCGCATGCTCATTAAATGGCGATGTCATCGAACGAATCAATGCCAGTTCATCCGCCACCTTTGCAATGTTCGGAAACATGCTACTGATAGGCATTCCGCAATCCCCCGCTGGATTGAACGGGAACGGACTCGCCATGATGTTTCCATTGTTGTTGAACATGGTGCGTTCAATTTTTACCGGCATCGGCTTGCCATGATCCCGAGTCAACCTAGGTTTAGGATCGAACGAATCAATCGCCGAAACCCCGCCCGACATAAAACAAAATATGACGTGCTTTGCTTTCGGAGGGATGTGTGTTTTGGTTAACGCAGCATCACCAGGTAGCTTACCATCGTCTGCTCTGACTTCTCCCGAAAGCATTGCGGCTAGTGCGGCCGCACCAAACCCCATCGACCCGGTTTCCAAAGCTTTGCGACGGCTCCACACTCGACTCGCAGGTGGGACGCGACCGTTCCTAGATTTCTCGTTCATGTTGGTTGTAGTTTGTTCTCGCATAACGCTTTCTTACCTGAGAAACAGGAACTCCTTCATCATAAAAATGCTGCGACCAACATCGCTGACGGCCTGTTGCTCTGGGTCGATTTCTAAGACCTGTGACGCTTGCTCCCAATCTTTTTTCCATTGTCTCAATCTCGAACCCAACGAATCCCATTCCTGGCGTTCCTCGGTGTCCAAATGCTTAGGAACCTCGGAAAGCTGAAATCCGTATTGATACGATTGGAAGGAAGCTTCAATCTCTTCCGCAGTGAGCGCTCGATCATATAGCCTGGCTTCAAAAATCTTGCCCACAAGCATCTTGCCATTAGACGCGGGCAAATGCCTCACCCCTAAACACAACACGGTATCACTCGATTCAAATCCTTGAATCCGCCCCGATTGGTAAGGCATGCCATACGGTTTTCCATCGCGATATCCGATCAATGTGCCATCCTCTAGATAGGCGATTGCTACGTGAACAATGCGATCTACCGCATCGGTTTCTTCCGGGCCATTAAACGGCTTGGTTCGATTGAAAAAATCGCTACCCGCCATCCATCGCCCTGGGGTCTGTTCTCCGAACACGATGCTATCAAATCGAGAACCATCGGACGATTGAAGACTAAAGACCCCACCGCCACGCTGCGCAAACCCATCCAACTGAACCCACGCCTCTAGAGTCTTGGCTGAAATGGTCCGTTGGTTGGTCAGCTGCGAAAGCGGAACAGAAACAGCATACCCTTTGCCGTCAACGATCAGTGCTCCGTGCGAGATTTTCGCCCCATTATGTAGCTCAATCCCAGCCCGACTACTTTCATCGTGCAATCCAGGTTCGAAATCGAGACGAACTAATGGCTGCACCGACGCCCGAGGTGGTGGACTCTCCCCACGCTGAAGTGAGTATCGTTCACGAGCTACACCGACGAGCTGCTCCAATCGCTCTTCCGCAGAAACCATCGACGCTTTTAACTGGCGAGCGCCCTCAAGTCTCTGATTAGCCGACGACCGAGCCTCCTCAAAATACCTGTTCAATAGTTCTAGTTCTTGGCCCGAGGGAATTCGCCCCAACGCGGTGGTAAACATGGTTTCGAGGCGAGCGCGTTGGCTCAAGGTTGCATTTTCTCCGGTTACCATTAGATTGGCCCAAATGCTCGTGAGCCGTGCAATCTGGGGATCGTTCATCATGGCCAACGATTGAGCCGGTACGTTTGTGGCATCGCGACGACCGATCGTTGCGAACGGCTCTGGAAAATCGAACGCTCTCAGAAATGGATCCAAGCTGTTGCGTTGAACCTTCACGTAAATCCCCCGACGATTGCTATCGCCCGAAACCGTTGGTCCATACTTTGTTTGATCCAACTCTCCCGAAACACTCAATAAGCTATCCCGAATCCCTTCGGCATCCAATCTTCTAACCATGGCATGCGACCACAATCGATTATCGGGATCTAATCGCGAGGACATCTCAGATGGCTTGGAGTCGGCCTGCCATGTTTCTGACATTACTAAAAGCTTGATAAAAGACTTAAGCGAGGTCCGTTGCGCGCGAAACCCATGTACCAATTCGTCCAGCAATTCGGGATGAGTTGGCATGTCTCCCAATCTTCCAAAATTGTCTGGCGTAGGAACGAGACCTCGGCCAAAAAGATGATGCCAAACTCGATTAACAATCACTCGATGAACGAGCGGGTTGTCGTGGCTTAGTAGCTTATCGGCTAGTTGACGTCGATCGAATCGATCAACTTTTGAATCGCTTGATTTATCATTGCTTGATAGAGCCGACAAAAACCTTGCACTGACCTCCTGTGCAGGATTTTTGTGATCCCCTCGCACGTACAAATGCTGCGTGCGCCCTGTCGATTCTTCAAGCGACGGAACCCGCGTCGGCACCTTGATTTGATTCTCTAGATCGCGATACTCCGACAACAATTTCTCTATGCGTGTTGATCGTTGAGCTTCAAATTGATCAAGTCGATTCGCTAACAATCCCGCCTGCAAAAATTCGTCCAGCAAGATAGCTCTCTCATCGGACAACAGCCCCTCTCGCCAAGCTTGAATCGCTTGCATAACTTCGTCGACGAATCGCTCGGCCATAGCCTCCAAACGAAGCGACTCCTCGGCGGGAACAACGTTGTTGAATACATCGAGAGCCGAAAGTTTCGACTCGGGAGAGGTGCCTTCTTTGGTCAACACGATTTCTCTCACGCCAAACCAAGAACGCTGACGATCCGAAACGGGCATGGCTGTGTCGAGAGCGTGCGCGAACTCAATGTGCATCGAGTCCCCTTCCCAATACGTCATATCAATGCGTTCCCAACGCCATTCACCACCTGGTTTTACGAACGGATAGACTCCGCCCATGCGTGGATAATCCTGAACAACTCCTCGAAAGGTTGCTTCTCCACCCCCGCGTACCAAGCCCCAGATTTGCAAACCTTTTTCAACTGGAACATCGATTGAACTGAATCGCGCGGCATGTTTCGAACTCAACAGTCCAGAGTACACTCCACTCGGAAGCAGCTCCGTAATGATGGTATCACCGTCGACGGCCACGCGAAACTCACCTGGAGCCGACACACCGGGGCTGCGGTCCTGATCCGTCGCTAACCCATGTCCGCTCGCGATCCAGTCGGCGCTCTTAAAGTCTTTCTCAAAAGACCAGCTTTGGATTGTATTCTGCCTATCGGTGGGCTTCCTAGATATCGACTGACGAATGACATCCAATCCATCGCCTCGACCGAGCAACTGCTTAATGTTCGACCACAATGACAATACGCGAGGGAATGGAGAGGGATTATTTGGGAACTCATTGCGAGACAATAAATCGCGCAGCAGTTTCTCTCGGTCTTCCAACCACTGGTCACCAATCTCATTCCGTAGGGATTGCTTTAAGCTCCGCAGCCGCTCGCTGTGCAATTGTTGATGTTGCGGAGTGTCGATCACAGCTCGGGATGGTCGGCTGTTGTTGAATAGTGCGTAAAGGGCGTAGTAGTCTTCTTGGCTAATCGGATCAAATTTGTGATCGTGACATCGTGAACAGGAAACCGTGAGCCCCATAAACGCTTTCGAGAATACATTGATCTGGTCATCGAGAAACCGAACCTTTTCATCCAACGCATCTGTGGGAAAGAATCCATGAAATACCATTCGCCAATGAGCCGTCGCAGTGATGGATTCGTTGATGCCTAGCTCTTGGTTGATTCGAGGGTCGTCGAGAAGATCGCCTGCGATATGCTCCTCAACCATTCGGTCGTAAGGAATATCCTGATTGAGGGACCGTATCAAGTAGTCTCGATATAGCCACGCGTTATCAATCGCAGGGTCCCCCTCTGATCCATGCGAATCTGCGTAGCGAGTCCAATCCATCCAATGCCTCGCCCACTTCTCTCCAAACTCAGGACGACTCAACAATTCGTCAACAAGCGGCTCCAAGTTTTGACTCTGAGTTATCAAACGAACTCCATCGTCGAGCTCGGCTTTGGTGGGTGGCAGCCCAATCAAATGATGATGCAGCCGACGCACAAGCTTTTCGTTACTGGCTCGGTGCTGGCGAGTTAACCCCGCTGCCTCAAGTCGTTTGTCTATATGATGATCAACTCGGCTCGGACCAAACCACAACGAAGATTCATCAGACTCGTAGTCGCCAGACTCACTAAGTGGCACTGATTGATCATCGCGACTATCTTGAGCCTTCCTCGGTGCAATGGCTTGTAAGCTCCACCAGTTTAAACGGCGAGAAAAGGTAGCCGACCAAGATGTTTCTGCCTCGAATTGTTCTTGGGTTGGTGGCGCATGACGAGGGTCCGTAGCTCCATCACGAATCCATTTTTCAAAGTCCGCCACGCTTAATGCTGATAGCTTCGCGCCACCTTGAGGCATCTCTAAGCCTTGGATTTCGTGTTTCAAGACCGCAATCAATCTGCTCGTCTCTGGAGTGCCGAGTGTGACAATCGCTCCATTATCACCGCCTGCAATTAGCCCACCTCGCCAATCTAAAACGAGCCCGCTATCGGACTGCCCTCGTGAGTTGTGACAAGAATAACAATGCTCAGCCAGTATCGGGCGAATCTTGGATTCAAAGAACTCGATCTTCTGCGGATCGTCGGCATACACCCACGATGACAAACTCCATGCGAGGTGTCCGATGACCAATAACAGAATTCGTATGGCGCCGTGCAGAGGGAATGGTGTATGCGATCGGTAGGTCATAAATGGCAGGAGGCAAACCAAACTTGGCCCGAAGGTCAAGTCTTGGTTTGCGAGTGGAGGGAGTCGGTCATGACGCGACCTCCATTATGCCACAAATTCCTCTTCGCCGTCGTTGCCAGGTCTTGCTAATTGACCAGATTCTTCCAAGGATCGGACGATATCGACAATCTTTTGTTGAACACCCTCGACATCGCTGAGCTTGACTCGGCCCAAGAAACCGATTTCTTCCTTGAGAATTTCGGACGCTCGTTGGGACATGTTCTTCATGATCTTGTCCTGTAGCGTCTGACTCGAACCCTTGAGGGCCATCGCCCATTGGCTTGTTTCGACATTCTTGAGCAATGTCTGAATATCTTTGTCGGCAAGCTTTTGGATATCCTCGAAAACGAACATGAGCCGGCGAATCTCTTCGACCAATTCCGGACTGTCCTTGGATAGATTCTCCAACACCATACGCTCGGTCGCGCGGTCGGTGACGTTGAGGATCTCTGCCACGGCGGGCACACCACCAGATTTCTGAAACGATTGATGCATGACCATCGACATCCGAAACTCAAGAGCCCGTTCAATGTCTGCAATCGCTTCAGGGCTAGTTTGCCCCATCTTGGCGACACGTTGAATAACCGCTAATTGTTTTTGTTGTGGAAGCCCGTTCAAAATGCCCGCCCCGGTTGCTGGAGGGACGTGACAAATGACAACGGCGATCGTTTGCGGATGCTCGTCCATGATGAAGGAAAGAATGTCCTGAGCATCGGTCTTTTGCAAGAACCCGAACGGCAACGACTCAATCGTCTGCTGAAGAATGGCCAACATGTCGGCCGCATCTTTACCGAGAGCTTTCTTGACGAGCGCTTTGGCTTTTTCCAAACCACCGCAAGCATGAATGAGAGAGCTGGGCTGGCCTCCGAAAAACTCTTCGATGACCTCCTCTTGAACTTGACCGGGAATATCATCGATCTGCGCGATGGCGAGCGATACGGCTTCAACATACTTGGGGGGCAACCGAGCCAATAAAGCCGCTGCATCATCCTCTTCCAAGGCCATGAGCAGGATGGCGGATTTGTGGATCCCCTCTTCTACCATGCTCATCGACATAACAACGCCTCGTCCGCCGAACTTAGTATACCCCGCCAAGCAACAGTGTCTTTGCAGGAAAATCTATCTCGGAATACCCGTCGGCTAAACGAATATCTTCAGGCGAGTCTTTTTTCGTGATGCGGATTTGCTGTTACAATTCGGCCGACCATGGCAATCGGCAATATCCCCACTGTCCATTGTTTTCATCGACCCCAATTTCCAGCCATTCAATGCGATTGCCCGTCGATGGAAATAGCTCCCGCACGAGCTCCTTGCCTATCCAGCTTGCAATTTCCTCAGCTGTGGTGTTGATGATCGGCAGCAGCATGCAATCTTCCGCCGGAAAGATCCATCGTTTGTTCTTAAAACGAACGACGACCTCATCTCCGTCAGGCACCACCGAAATCATGCTATGGTTTAATGGCAACAGCATGTGATGGTCCAAGCGTTTGACAATCTTGGCCAGATTGTCCCGAAAGGCGATAAAGTCGATGACATATCGGTTTTCGTCCAAGACACCCTGCACCTCGCCTCGGACGCCGTAATTGTGTCCATGCAAACACTCGCAAATGTCACCAGCAAAGGTTATGAAGTGTGCGGAGGAGAAAACGAGCTGCTCCTTCTGAAGCAGGACGCGAAACATTTCTTTGGCCATAGATCTGATTAGAAAGAGAAAATGACTGGGGTGATCAAGTCTGCGGGACTGGGAACGCACTTTAGCTTTCCCGACCTAGCACAGTATATCGGGCTGAAAACCCGGCCATTTTGTCTCTTCCTTGCAAGCTGCTAGCGGGTTGTAAGCCGTGGGGCCGATTGTTTCCCAGCTGCTCTCGGTTGCGAAACGACGCGAACCGATGGGCCAGCCGACCTTAGCTGGGCAGAGGAACCTGGCTTGGGCTCGACCACGGACCTAATTTCGTCGCCAGCTCCCGTCTGAGCAGGGGGCGCGGCAGGTGTTGGTTGTGGTTTCGCTGCGGGAGTCAACGCATTCTGTGTCGGTGCATGAACTTGTTCGTAAACAGCCCCCGATGACGAACAACTTTCGCAGTGACCGCTATGTGTCGATGCACATGCGTTACAATCCGATGGAACATACCGGAACCCCCACAATTCACGAAGCCTAGCAAGTCCGCCTGGGCATCGTCCACAATCTGACCCTCCTACATAGCCGCCATTAAAGCAGCATGGGTCGCAGACGCGAGGCTCATTGATTTGCTCGTCCCAATAGACTTCACCACATCCTGTGTTGCAATTGACGGATCGCAATCGATCGGCAACTCGATGAAGAACGCCAGGGCCGCCGCAACCTGAATCGCACCCTACTGGAGCGACGCCCCCGACTCCACAACTATCGCAACCGGGCATGGATGGATCGTAAGGACCGTAACCACCATGTTGAACAACACGAATCCCCGTGCATCCGACCGCGGTAAGCAAAACGTAAAGTCCAACCAGATAACCAACGAACGACTTCATATACTTCCCCCGTGAATTAAAATCGACGAGAGATGTATCGGTCGATACAACCGTTACAATCCGAAAATTTTGACAACTTTGCGCAGGTCACTCGCTTTGGATTGCAAGCATTTTGACTCTGGCGGTGGCGCCTCAGTGAACTTAACCGCCTATCGTGGTAGGGTTAATCACGGCAAACACACTCCCCCATAGCCAGCTTCAGATCGATTTCAGCCACTTGCCATTCCAACCACAGCTCAATCACTCGGGCCTCGTCCTTTAGCTTAGAGAGTTTGGCAGCTCCCAATTCCGCAATGGTTCCACGGTTTTCAGCACCGAGTTTTTCCAGCTGCTCAACCCGGCGAGACCACACGTCCAACTGTTCTTTCGCAACACTCCAGCGCAAGGCTGCTGTGCGTTTTTCTTCGTAGGCGATTTCAATCTTGCGAACAATCTCCTGCTGACGTTCCGAGATCAACGAGCTCATCCAGTTCTTTTGCCGGTTCGATTCCAATGTCCGATCAGAAGGATTCAATGCAGACTTCAATCGCGAAACGAGCCACAATTTCTTAGCGGGTAAGGCGGGCACCTTGGAGATAAGGGCCAGCAATTCATTCCCCAGCTCGACGGTCTCTGGGCCTAACAACGCGTGGATTTTACCGAAGGCGATCAGTTCATAATGACGGTCCATTGCCCTCTGTACATACTCGCAAACATCGATGTCACACGGCGTCAATTCGTTCTTGACGATCGGCCGATAGGAACAGGCGTAAGAGCTAGAGATAAGGCCGGATAGCTGAATCCTTAACGAACGCTCTTTCGACTCGATCTTGAGCTTTGAGTCGATCGTCTCGTTTCTTAGTCGAGCAAGCAAAGAGTCATCGGGAATCGAAACACCGGCCTCGATCAGCTTTGTTTGAATTTCCATTTGCTGTGCGAGTTCAGCCTCCGTTCTCTTGATTAGATCTAAACCTAGCAACGTGGCTGACAGCCCATAGTGAGCCTTTAAAGCGGCCGCCGTTCGCTCCGCTCGAATCTTTTCTGCCGCGACATTTGCCAGCAAACAGACTGCGGTCTCTCGTTTTCGTTCGGCCTCGGATTTATGCCTATCTTGTTCCCGGGGCTTGGCTAAAGACAGAACCAATTCAGCCTGTTCACTATATCGACACGCTAATTGTAGGATTTGGCTCTCGTCTAAAGAGAGCTCGGCATGCGAGGCCAATGTTGCGGTTCTATACGGCTCGATCACCTGGATGGAGAATGTTTCGTTCGGCTCGTCGGCCCATGCAAAGCGATCGCCGACAGCCAAGATCCCGCAGCAAAATACGAAAAACCAACGAGCAAAACGCCGTTGTCCTTTCGCTTTTTTGCAAGGTATCAAACTGCTTTCCGTTTCCATCTTTCCGATCAAATTGGTCTGCGGGCATTGTGCAATCGTGCGGATAATGACTGACACAACGGAAGGATCGATTGTTCTGTTGTGTTCGCTGTACGAACGTTTCTCAAATGAGCTTGGTAGAGATTAGGTAAAGTTTGGCGATTTTCATTAGAATGACACGTGGAAAACAGGAACGGTCGAAACGGGAAAGATAGGCAATTTGGAATGTTCGGTATCTTTAATCAAAAGAAAATCGCGGGAGAGCAAGCAAATGCCGCTGAATCTGACGACGATCTGAAAAAGAAGATGGAGCTAATTCGCAACCGAGCTCCCGTTCCCACGCTCTGGCTCTTTGGAAAAACTGGTAGCGGAAAATCATCCATTGTCCAAAGGCTAACTGGTTCTGACGAAGCTAAGATTGGCCAAGGCTTTCGCCCCGAGACTAAGTTCTCGAGGCGGTATGACTTTCCGAATGGCGAGGAACCGTTGCTCAGATTTCTTGATACACGAGGAATCGGGGAGGCGCACTACGATCCCACTGAGGATATTGATTCGTTCCATTCGTCGAGTCACTTGGTGCTGGTGACTGTGAGGCTTGTTGATCACGCTCTTGATTCTTTGGTTGGCCCGCTTCGACAAATTCGTCGTGACGCTCCCGATCGGCCAGTGCTTCTGGTTTTGACCTGCTTGCATGAAGCCTCACCGGAACAAGATCTTTCTGCAGGTTCGGAACTTGTTGCAGAATCGAGCGCCCCGATACATGGACAAGACGAGATAGACGAATCGCTCCAGCAACTGATCGATCTCAAACGCAAGCAATTCGAAGGGCTCTTTGATCGCGTCGCCCTAATCGATTTTACTCATGAGTCGGACGGATTCTCGAACAGTGGCTTCGGAGAAAAAAATCTCAAGCGGCTCATACTTGAGATGTTGCCCGCCGCTTATCGACAAACCTGGGCGGCGGCTATGTCCACCCAACTTGAAGGCAAGTCGGAATTGCAGCGTCGTGCACATTGGCAAATTCTTGCATCGAGTGCTTTAGCGGCGACGGCCAGCGCGGTCCCAATACCGTGGGTTAACATGCCCGTGGTCTTGGCAATACAAACTCGCATGATTAGGAAAATCGCATGCATCTATGACCAACAAATGACGAGTAAACATTGGTTTGCACTCTCCAATGTCGCCGGCACGCAAGTCGCAGTACGAATGGCATCGCGAGAATTGCTAAAGTTCATTCCTTTCGTGGGAATCGCGGCCAGCATCGCCGGAGCCTTTGCCTTTACCTTTGCTTTAGGCAAAGTCGCGGATTGGTATTTTTCCGTACAAGCCCAAGGAAAAACGCCTAGCGACGAAGAGCTTAGAACGATTTTTGCCGATCAACTAGCGCGAGGACACAAACTATGGGAAACGCCGTCTAAATGAAATTGTTGTTAAAGCAGTTGCTGAACAATCCTCGCATCGTTGTGCTGTTCTTCGTGTGGACGTTGCCGTGCATTCTCTATGTGATACTCGGCGTTATCGCGTTATTCCAAACAGGCTGGCTGTTGACACTCGTTTGGGTCCTGCCACTCAACTGGTTGGTCGCTTGGTTGATTTCGACTTATTGGAAGCCTACGTTAGCCCAAAGATCCAAACATATTGCTGCACCGGAGCTGCCAGAATTCTGGGCAGAACGAGACCAATCCGCCATGCAAATCGTCGAATCATTTCGAGCGTCGATTGCGGAGGTCGATGAAAGTGTTTTTACCGATCCTCAGCGGTACATTAATGATGTACAAAGTTTGTCCCGTCAGCTTGCATCTCACTATTACCGCAAGAAAGAGGAGGAAGCTCTACATCCCGTCACCGTTGTGGAAATCTTGGCCGTCGTGCATCTCGCGGTCGAGGATCTTGAGGCCTGGACACAACAGAACTTTCCTGGAAGTGAGATTGCAACGATCGGGCATTTTTCCAAGATTCCGGGGATCACTAAACAAGTTGGCAATCTATCGAACTTAGCTTACTTGGCCTCGATGATTTTCCAACCTATCAAAGTGCTCGCATACCCGATTTATCGAAAATCCGGAGTGGTTGCAACGGAATTGCGCAGCGAAATCGTTACGACCATCTATCAAAAGTTTGTTCAGATGGCGGGCTTCTATTTGATCGAAATGTATAGCGGACGACTCAAGGCTGGGTCGCGGGTTTATAAGGAGCGATTCGGCCATTTGGTTGGCGCTGTTCGACATGCTCAGGGGGATCGAAGCAAACTGGATCAAATCAACCCACAGAGCATTTCCATCGCTCTGGTGGGACAAGTCAACGCTGGCAAATCCAGTTTGGTCAATCATCTGTTACGCGGTCAGCACGCGATTACGAGCATTATGCCCGAGACGAAACAAGTGAACCGGCATCGCTTTCCTATTGCCGATTCTTCGATTCAAATTTCATTGTTGGATACGCCGGGCTACAGTGATTCCCTCATCACTCGTGAATCGTCGGCCGAGATTCTCAAAGGAGTTTTGTCTGCCGACATCGTTTTGCTAGTCTTAGCTGCCAATAGTCCAGCCAAACAATCGGATGTTCAAATGCTCAACGAGTTGATGAAGCATTATCGTGAGCACCCCGAGCTAAAAGCACCTCGGGTTTTGGGCGTTGTCACTCACATCGATCTTCTGCGTCCCGTTCAAGAATGGCAGCCACCGTATGATTGGCGATCACCAAAGACCGCCAAAGAACGGTCCATCCATGACACGATTGATTATTGTAGAGAGTTGTTTGGCGATGCCATTCAGGACTACGTACCGTTGTGCTTGCTTCCGCAAAAATCGAACGAGCAATCGGCTGTAGACGATCTGTTAGAGTTGATTACGTCCGAGGTCAGCCAGGGGCAAGCAGTTGCGTTAGTGCGAGCGTATTATGATCAGTTCCAGAAGGGGCGATTGGAGCGAGTGGTTGATCAGGTGGCCAATTTGGTCAAGCATTCGATTAGGAAGAAATGAGTTGGCATTTCGGACTGGTAGCTGTTCGTTAGCACTGGCGGGGTTCGAATTATGGGCGAACCAAGCAGTTATGGGGCATGGAGGTGCAACCGTCTCAACTTAGGAAAAGCGAACTTAGCAAGCCAATCGCATCGGACCCAGGCACGAAAAAACCCTTGGAATTCGTCAAAATCCCAAGGGTTTCACAAATGAGAGTGCTGGGACTCGAACCCAGGACCAACGGATTAAAAGGCGGGTCTAAACCAGTCTTGAAAAGCTCAAAAACCCTTCAAATATTGCAATTTCCAGTATATCAAAGTGCAACACGAAAGGCAATCGGGGCATTAAATCGCGGTATTCCGGTATTTTCCGGTCGTAAAACCCTGTTTTTTGACCAACGGTCACGAAAGTTGGTTGCGAGTTCGAACGGAAATCAAAGAAAAACATAGGTCGGCGCAACAGTTTGTTTTGCGAATACCGAAATATGGAACAAATCCACTGCACCGATGCAACCGAGGTCTTTTCCGCTTTAGTTTGTTGAGGCTCCAGATTCATTCGGCCTTCTTCACCACCACAACCACAAAGCCCTCTGGCGGCTCGGCGACTTCAACCGTATTGAACGGCTCCCCGCATCCTAGACAACGTCTTAGCCGGTTCCGTCCGATCTTTGATAGCCAAGTGTTCGTAACTCGGCTCCGATCGATTCCACAATGTGGACAACAAAACGAATTCATTTTTTCATTTGATTCATCTTGTTTAGAATGATTCATTTTTTTCATTTCGATTCATCGGCGCCGGCGATGGATGGAAGGACTGACTCGGGCTGACGAACGGTGTTGGTGTTTCACCGTTCGATTCAATCGCTTGGAAGGACCCAAAAAGCCCGGGGGGGGCACCGGGGGCGGGGGTTTCGCTCTTCATGCCAAATCGCAATCCGAACGCGTCTAACAACGTGACGGAAGCCTGGAACGTCCCTTTGTAATGTGCTCCCAAGATGTGGTTGTTACTCCGATCCAAGAACGGAACAAACGAATTCGTTTTGAATGATTCATTTGATTTCGGATCTGACTTTTCCAAATCAAAAACGAAATCGTTTCAGTTCTACCCGTCCAGTCTTTCTTGATCGAATGGCGCGCCAAGCCCCATCGGTTTTCGGTAACCGGGAAAGAGAGAATTCAGGTTTGCCAAGATACCAAAATTGCCCGTCCAAAAATCTTCGGGGAAAAAAGGGGCAAAAGTGGTGTTCCCAGTCTATATAAAGGAATTAGAAGAGAGAGAGGTTATATGTAGACTGGGAGCACCACTTTTGGGGGTAAAATCCCCGAAGATTTGCCAACTCACGCATCGGGAAAGATTCTCGCTTTGAAGAGCTCTTCTTTTTTTCTCCCTTCATCGGAATCGTAAAACTCCACGCCGACTGCATCTTGCATCGGCTCGGTAGCTTTGGTGGTGATCTCGAAAGTTTTTGCCCTGAGCTCTTCCGCGTATGCTCTCGCTTGATTTGGAGATACCTTTGACTTGATCGGTCGCCAGCCTCGTTTTTCTCGGGGTTCCAGCTTCCACCCGCGGGAAACAGATATCGGCTTTGCGGCTTCGGGATCAGCCTCTTCAATGTCGTTTATCAACTCTTCCATAACTTGTCCGTAGTGATCCACGAACCGCCGGGAATCAAACTTCAGCCCTTTGAGGTTTCGAGGGAGGCAGCTAGCGTAGACTACGGTTCTCCCGTTCTGCTTTTGAATTACGGCAAACTGCCCCTTCTTCCTACTGATCGCTTTCTTAGCGGATTTCGTTTCGGACAATGTGGGAAAAGAGATTCGAAAGAGCTCGCCTGGATGACTTGCGAACAACCTGTAGAAATGTTTCTTCCAGCTTGGTTTGATGATTCGGCGCCGGCATGTCCAACACTTCCAGCATCGGCAACCAAGGAAAGTGACCAAGTATGTGCTTTTATGAATCATTCCATCGGAATCTAATTTGTGGAATGATTTAAAGAACGCGCAGCTATGCTCGGCCTGATACCCAGTATCAACCCCATCGATGCTTGACTGGCTTTTGATAGCCTCAGAACCTAAGTCAATGTTCTCTTCCGCAATATCGGCAGTGCTGTGGTAAATGGCTTTCAGGTTATCCAAGTCAGGCAGGACCTCGCGAGAATGATCGACAAGATGCCTAAACATCTTTCTGCCTTTTGAGTGTCGATCTCTTTCGCTTGTGAAATGCCCTTTGCCATTCGTTTCAAACTGCCACCACGCCGCAAAGTCTTTTTGACCGAGGGGAGGAGAGGAAACTAGAACAGGCCGGCCTAGTCTAGTGGCAAGTGCTTCAGCTCGCTTGCACGCTGATTCGAACAACTTCGCTTGTCCTTCGTCGTCCTGCTTGTCTCGTTCCACTACAACCACAATTGAACAATCACTTTGAACCTTCCGCAGTAAATGCCTAAATGGTTCCAAGTCTTGATCTCTCGTATAGCGTCCGATCGGCTCCAAGCCCGCAGCAAGAACAGCCCCGCAATCGCTTGCCCCTTCAACAATCAAAACCGCTTGTGAACGCTCGTCTGGCATTCGTGCGAACGTAGCCCCGCGTTCGTGATCCTTACCCGCTCTCCATCGTGCGCCAGGTCTGTTTGTGTCGATTCTCGTCACAATCGCTGTGACAGATTCAAAGTCGCTTAACGATCGTTCTGGAACACTTATTGAATTCGAGTTACCAAACGCTCCCAATTGACGCCAAACGAATTGGGGAATCGAATATCGACTACACCAATTGGGATGCACCTTTGACGTTTTGAGGTAATTTGAGAACTCGCCAAGGATGACAATTTCCCTCTCTTCCCCGGTTTCAATCTTAGCCTTGTGGCTTGATGAACCGTTGGGCTTGAAGACAGAACGCCCCTCTGCACCTTCCAGCAAGTGGAACCATTGCCCCCCCTTGTTCTGCCTTGCTGATTCAACGCGGCCACACCAAACGGCTTTGCCATCCACTGAGACTTTGCAGTTCGAATCTTTTCCGCAGACAGGACAGGGATTAGCGGCATTGACGCCTAGCCAATCCGTTTTGCTCATTTGAAATGCCCGTCAATCCGTTTAGAGTCAATCAAGAAAAGTTACTTGTTCGAATCTCTTGGATTCACGTAGCAATAACTCTTGAGTGCTAGAATGACATTCCTGATTAGCAATACGCTAACGGTCGGAATCTTGGGCAATTTCTGCCTTGTCTTGCCATCGCTTGAAGTGCGTCCGTCGAACGGATCAGCCTTGCGAGAATTGAATTTACTCAGGCAATCATCTTCGAACACTTCACGAACAAATTGGCAAAGTTTGATTTCGATGATCTCTTGAGGCACTTTAACGAAATCAACATCATCCCCGTAATCTTCCGCTATGCCCCAATGCCCCCCGCCGTAGTACTCGACGAACTTTCCCGGCTCGTCTGCATCGTCCAACCCATGCTTTACGGACTCAATGAATTTTCTTGCGAGTGCATGAGGGTCTTCCAGTCGCTCAAAGTCTTGGGGTTTTGGTTTAGGCCTTCTATTCGAGGTATTGCCGTTCATGCTAACACCTCCTTTGAACTTGTTGCATCAGTAACGATATCCTGTGTTCGCAGCATGCTTTTTAGTGCACCAAGGACATTGTCAACCAAGCCTGTTGTAACGGTTCGAATTCTTGGATGAGACTTTGTGAATAACCGCCAGAACCCAAACCCTCTCGTCTGATTTTCCCACTCCTTGAGTTCAGCAAACCACACACATTCGAATTCGCCACGAATAAACGCCCAAACATCCGCGGCAATCCATTCCGAACTAACTTCCTCTGAATCTCCATATTCGAGAATGCTCCATCCGGGCTCCATGCCTTCTGCACTACCGTATTTGCTGAATTCGTAGGAAATAACCCCTCTAGCTGGGCCCTCCCCGTCTCGATCGACAATGCTTAAAAGGTACAACCTCGCCAGCCTATGCGGATCATCGATTAGTTCACCATCCGCGATACAGAAATCTTCCAATTTTCTTTTCGGTGCATTCTTTAGTTTAAGAATGCGTCTTGATAATACATCGACCAACGCCATAATTCAGGCACTCCATTCAGGGGACAAATCGTTAAGAGATAAGCCGGCGCATACCACACCGGCTTGTTTCGTTTCTACGCTGTTGCTTTCTCAGTTCTCGCAACAATGAATCGATTGATAGCTTGCATAGAGGTTACCCAGTTCGGGCCAATCTTCACGGCTTCCAGCTTCACGCCCGCGACCCCTCGCATAATCCACCGGCAAATTGTCGCTTTG
>JALOQS010000037.1 GCA_025459355.1 Pirellula sp. | reverse complement strand
CTAGCCACAGCCCGCTGTCAAACAGCATCGCCACGATAACTCGACAGTCGAAAAACCAAGCGAACGGTCTCCAAAAAGAATCGTCCGCCGTGATCGCTGTACGGCTTGACTGCCAAGAAATTGTCATGAATCGCCCTGAATGGTCGCAAATCGCCACATCTTGGCAATTCGAACTGGATCGAGGCAGATCTCTACGCGATTGGTTACGACGTTGAACCACGGAAACCAGAAATCGTCACCACTCCCCGCCGCCAAAATACTTGGCTGGCACCTAATTTACTTGGCTGGCACCTATTTTGTCGGGGGCTATTGTCTCTTCTTTGCGACAATGACAAAATGCGGCGGGTATTCTTTTTCCCTCCATCAGCCAAACGCCTTTCTCCCCTTTTAGGCAGCTACGTGTCCAACAATCGTTACCGAAGCCTTTCGATCTCCGCACTCCTAATTCTTTTAACTCTCTCACTTGGTTGTTCAACGAAGTATGAGAATCAAGTTGTCATCTCGGTTGATGCAAAACAAACCTACGCATCCCCGATCCTGGCAAGCTTCACTAGACAGTTCCCTCAAGACGAGTTTCAAGTCGTGAAACGAAACTTGAGCCTCGGTTTTTATGAGAACACCTCTCAACCTAACGAAGCATCGGAAAGCATGAATCCCGAGGGCGATGTGGTTTGGGATTCGGACTTGCTTCGAACTATACAACGACAAACTCAAGGGCTTCTTAAAGCTCGCAAGTGGACGATCTCTCGGGATTGGCCAGACTCCTTTCGGGCTAGCGACGGCTCTTGGGTTGCATTCGCCGCACGTGCTCGCGTATTGTTGATCAATGACCAAGTTATCGATCCCGCCGCCATCCCCTCAAGCATTTGCGATCTTGGATCTCCGCAATGGAAGGACCAATGTGGAATCGCCTCTCTCGACTCCCCTTCTGTTCGCGCGCATTTGGCGATCATTGCTGCTTACTGCGATTCCATTAAACCAGCCCCCAATCAAGCACTAAGCATTTCTAATGACAAGCAAACCTTAGACTTTGAGAAATGGTTGGACAGACTTTCCCAAAATACAAAAATCTATAACGACGAAAAACAAGTGGCTTTAGCCGTCGCACGAGGAGAGATCCACTGGGCCATCGTGGATTCAGACGAGGCGGTCGCACTGCAAGATCAAAACGAAACCATTAGAATCGCATTTCCTGATCAAGCTGATGATGGCTTTGGAACCGTGCTCATTCCCAATACTGTCAGCGTTCTGGCGTCAGCCAAAAATCCGAAGGTTGCCGGTCGATTGGCAGACTTTCTCGTCAGCAATGAAGTCGAAGCCCGATTAACCATCAGCGACAGCGCCACGATCCCACTGAACCCGACCCCCAAAGAGTTATCCAGATTGCTTAAGGGGCTTGATATCAAATGGGCCAAGATCCAATTAGAAGACTTACCTAATGCTTGGGAAAATGTAGTCAATCGGTCCGCCGAAAAGCTTCGCCCCAATCGACGCGACTGATCAGTTATCCATTAAGTCCGCCGCTCAAATCAACTCATTCGAAGCCGTTCTTCTCACTCGTTTTTACAGCAAAACCTCCGAAGCCCTACCTATGCTGTGAACTTCGAATCCGATTTCCGTAAGCTGCTGTCGATTCACGACGTTTCGTCCGTCAAACAAAAAGGCAGGACGATACATGGAATCAAAAACCTGCTTGCCATCAAAAGATTTGAACTCATCCCACTCGGTCAAAACAGCAATCGCATGGCTGTCTCGCGTTGCCTCGAGAAGAGACTTGTGAACCGTAACATTCTTGTCGATTAGTTGCTTGTGTTTATCGGACAAACCTCCCAGTGCATCCGAGAACGCCAATTGCAGATCGTTTCGAATTTGGGATTCCGGGACACGCGGATCGTATATCGAAAGCCTAGCCCGTTCATCAAGCAAATCTCTGCAGACATGAATCGCTGCGGACTCTCTCGTATCATTGGTATCTTTTTTGAATGCAAAGCCCAGAATCGCGATCTTCTTATCGGACACCGTATTGAACATCGTCCTTACGATCCGGGCTGAGAACCGTCGCTTCTGATAGTCATTCATACAAACGACTTGCTCCCAGTATTGAGCCACTTCTTTTAGTCCGAAATGCTCACACAAATAAACGAGATTAAGTATGTCCTTCTGGAAACAGGAACCGCCGAATCCGACGCTCGCCTTAAGAAACTTAGGACCGATTCGGGAATCTGTTCCAATGGCGCGAGCCACCTCGTCGACATCGGCCCCGGTGGCTTCGCACAAAGCGGAAATCGCGTTAATCGATGAAACTCGTTGCGCCAAAAACGCGTTGGCCGTAAGTTTCGAAAGTTCGCTACTCCAAAGGTTGGTCGTTAGAATCTTGTCTCGCGGTATCCAGCGTTCATAAACTTTCGCAAGCGTTTCGATCGCGGCACTGGATTCTCCGCCAATTAAAACGCGATCCGGCTTGAGCAGGTCTTCAACCGCTGTCCCTTCAGCCAGAAACTCGGGATTGCTTAGCACATCGAATGTCGCGCCGCTCGCAGAACTATGAAGAATTCTTTTAACCGCTTCTGCCGTGCGAACTGGTAGTGTCGATTTCTCAACAACGATTTTGTGTCCAGTCGAACATTCCGCAATGGTGCGTGCACATTTTTCAATGAACTCGAGATTAGCCGCGCGCCCAGCCCCTACACCGAACGATTTCGTAGGGGTGTTTACCGCGATGAAAATGATGCTGGACTCTTGGATACATTTCTGAACATCGGTTGAGAAGAACAAGTTTCTCCCGCGTGCTTCCTTTACCACCTCATCCAACCCTGGCTCGTACACAGGCAGATTATCAGAATTCCACTGATCGATTCTCGATTGATTCAAATCCACCACTCGCACAGGAATGTCCGGGCATTGCTTAGCGATCATGGCCATAGTTGGACCACCAACATACCCGGCGCCGATACAACAAATACTTGTGGAGGTCGTCATTGGAATTCCTGACACTTCTTAAAATGCTATGGAATGAGTAGAGAAAATTCGACACCGCCTAATTAGCGTGGATCTGTATCTTAACTGCAATTCGTCTCGCGTCTAACCAAAGGCAAGAAACTCATGGCTTGCCAAGTCGTTCATGATTTTCGATATCGAGTCTGCCGATTTTAACGATGGTCACGAAAATGCCAGATGGACGGAATAGTCATCCCAATTTTGGTGAGCACGGGCAACAACGAATGATCCAGGATCCGTTTTTCCGCTGCATCGAATATTGCAGATGTTCGACTAGTCAAGATGACAACCACCGCAGCCCCAGCCATAGCTGCTATCGGTCCCATTAATAGCAGTAGAGGTAAAGCTGTGATCAGATAGAAAGACCAGCTAAATCGGATCTGTACCAATCTCAAGCTGATCAAGGTCAACAACAAAATGGCTAACCCAGAGATCGCGGTAGCCGCCATCGCACCATTCAATCCGAAGTACGGAACCCACCACAGATTTAGCAATAGATTCGCAACCAACCCCAGTGCAGTGATCAACCCCACCACGCGACCTTTCTCAGCACACCAAAAATAGTTTTGAAGCAAAACGCTCGACGCTGAAAAACAGCAGTAAATGAGCGCCAACGGCATGGCATCCAAACCTTCCTGGTATTTGTTTTTCAAGACGTACTGAAACAGCCACGGCGCAAAGACCATGGCCCCGATCGAAATTACAAAAAATGCGAAAATGGCAGTTTTTACACTGAATTCAAGACTCGTCCGAACCTGTTTGGTTTCTCCCGCTTCCCAATCTTTTGCCAAATAGGGAAGCAACATCGCACTCACTAAACTCGTTAAGCTGGTCAGCAGCACGGGCAATATCTTGGCACTGTGAAACTGACCGACCAAAGCCGCACCTTGTTCCGGAGTTGCAGAGAGATAAAGCAACGTGTAACGATCTACAACTTCGAATAAATTGATGAGCAAGTTCATGGTCCAAACACTTGCCGCGAAAGGAAGTATTCGTCGCCACATTTCGCTAGGCTTCAGCTTAGCCACTTCGTTCGAACGGGACTCCGCAATGACTGGCTTTAATCGCCAAAGTGGCCATAGAGCCAGTAACGACGAGAGCCCAAACGCCAACACAATCGATCGCCAATCTGGCCATACCAACAGAACCACTATACTTATAAGTGTGAAGATAAGCGAACTAGACGAATGCATCATCGATGCGATTTTGGATTGCCGAAGACCGTTGGCAAGCTCGGTAGAGACGTTAAACAGAATGACCGCACCTAGCGTCGCGACGATCAAGGCCATGGTTTGCAAGGTCGTGTCGACGCCTAAAATCAAATGCCCTAACGCTTGATGCATAACCAGGAGAGCAATCGACATCACTCCGGTTCCGATCAACGAAACGAGGAATATGCGGATCAAGAAGGATGGCAATTGCCCGCGAACTCGATAGGTTTCTACGAACCTTCCAAAGGTTCCTGGAAGCCCGAGAACAGCTAGCGGTGCACCCAATACGAAAAAGCTACTGGCCAACGCCCAAAGCCCTAATTGCTCTTCACTCAAAAAACTACAAAAGCCAACGTTTCTTCCAAAGCCGATACCTCGCTGCAATACGTTCGCGATCAGCATGAACGACAAGCCAGCGGCGATCGAGTCAGAGGCCAAATTCATCGGTCCCGAGTTTTCTGACAACTCGGCTGAATCCATTGCTGAATCCATTGCTGAATTCAACGATGAACACGATGTGGCGGATGAAGTAGCCGTCGTGCCACTCATGCTTGAGACTTCAGGTTCCAGGTGATTGATTTGAAACGGCGCACGGACCCTGATAGATGCCACAGCAAATGGTGCATTGCAAATCTTTCGAGAGTGCGAATCTAGGGCATTTTTTACGATCGGTTTAACTTTGACGATCATGACGCTCGCAACGATTAGCTACAATGACGCTCTGAGTGTTTCGTATCGCTGGTGATTTTTTATATGGCAATTCTCACTGTTATTCGAGGAACCCGGACGGGTCATCAATTCCAATTGGGTGATGGAAAACGCAAAGTTGGCAGAGAATCTCAATGCGACATTCACTTTTCCGATACCGAAACGTCCCGAAATCACGCGGAAGTGGAAGGGCTCAATGGTGAATTTCGCTTACGAGATCTAGGCAGTAGCAACGGAACCTTCGTAAACCAGCAGCGTATTTCTGAATGTGTGCTGCAACACGGTGATCGTATTCAAATCGGCCGGCAAACACTTTTATTCATCCATAGACCAACTCCGGTCGAGGCGAGACCGAAAACGATTGAAATCGTTCCCGCGTTGGGCGGTGAGGCTTCTCAGATTGTTGGTCGCATGTCCGCCACCGATGAATCGGCTAGCGACCGAACCGCCGATTGGCGAAGCGCGATCATACCCGTAACGGCGTCGGAAGCACTGAACGCCGAAACTCCTGGACACGAAAAGAGCCTGTGGGAAATTCTCTATCGAACTAGTTTGGCCGTAAGTCGAACGCTCGATATCGACCAACTGCTTGCGCAAATCCTGGATTTAATCTTTCAATGGATTGAATGCGACCGTGGATGCATCATGCTTACCGACTTTGAATCGGGAGACCTCCGCCCAGCATGTCGTAAAGATCGCAAACAATCTCGAAATGATCGACTAACCATCAGCCGGACCATTCTGGATTACGTCACACAGCACGGCGAAGGAGTTTTAACCAGCGACGCCCACGACGATGCACGCTGGAACGCCAGCGCGAGCATTTCGGCCGAAGGGGTCAGAGAAGCCATCTGCGTTCCGATGAAAGGTCGATACGATACGGTCGGGGTTATCTACATTGACACCATGTTCAGCGCTGGTCGGTATGCTCAACAGTCTGACCACATTTTCAATCAAGAACATTTGAAACTACTAGTAGCCATTGGGCATCAAGCTGCTCTAGCAATCGAAGACACCTCTTTTTATCAGAACATGGTCCAAGCGGAACGTTTAGCCGTCATGGGCCAAACCATCGCGACCTTATCCCATCACATCAAGAATATCGTTCAAGGGTTAAAAGGGGGCGGATATCTTGTTCAAGAGGGAATCAACTCGCAAGAATGGCCAACCATCCAACGAGGTTGGCAAATCTGCGCTAAAAATCAGGAGCGAATTGAAAGTCTAGTCCTGGATATGCTGACCATGAGCAAGGATCGAGTTCCCGTGCGTCGCAGCGTTAGCCTGAATCAATTGATCAGCGACGTCGTTCAGTTGGCTAAATCCCGCGCGGACGAAATGCAGGTCGCTCTGATATGGACACCGGTCTCTCCTGATATGGTTCATTCACTGGAAGAAGAAGCCATACACCGCGCTTTGCTGAATCTCGTGGTCAACGCAATTGATGCATGTCGAGATCGCGAAAACTCGGTTGTAACGCTCACGCTGAAATCGGATCTAAGGCACTTTCGAATTGCCATTAGCGATAACGGCATTGGCATTCCGATCGCGCAGCTGAAGAAAGTTTTTTCGATGTTTGAGTCCAATAAAGGAATCCGCGGAACGGGGCTTGGATTGCCGGTCAGTCTCAAAATAGCAGAGGAGCACGGAGGTACAATCCGCGTTGAGTCCGAGGAAGGCATAGGCACAACGTTCGAGCTGATTCTTCCGAAATCGGAGCAAAATCCCGCTTCGAGCGAAGCTGAGAAAACCCTCTTTGATTAGAGGCAAGCGGTTTTCACCAGTGATGTTGTGAAAGTGGAGTACCGCTGGTGGGACTCGAACCCACACGGGACAATTACGCCCCAGCAGATTTTAAGTCTGCTGCGTCTGCCATTTCGCCACAGCGGCGGCACATCCAACTTTGAAAACGCATTTTAACTCTTTCGTCGCAAACTGGCCAGTGTCGGACGTGACGAATCAGGAGAAGAGAGAATGCGGTTTACAAGGAAATTCGGCCATTTAATCGCATCTGGCCAGCTTTTTATCGAGGATAACGATAAATCTCTGGTTAATCCCCACATAAAGCTAGGATGGCAGCGCCCATAGACTCCGCAAATGACGCCACCCTAGTAAGCTAGTCAACATTAACTCGATATTTGTCGCTGTACTGATTATCCTGTTCTAAGAATGAAGGTTTTCGAGTCATTTTCTTGTTAAAGCCATCGTGAACGAGATCTTATCACCACTCATCGCAGCACCCGTTTTCCCGGCCAGCATTCTGTTGGTTTTGGTTGGACTATGGAGTCTTGCGACCGTCGTTCTGGGGCTCGGACACGATTATCACATTTTTTCAGGTCATGTTGATGCTCCGAGCGGCGGGGGCGGCGGAGGTGGTTCACTCCAAGATACCGCTAGCCATCATCTAACCGAAGCAGTCGGCATCACCGTTTTATCTCCCATTCGTTGGCTCAACTTAAACACCGTACCTTTCTTTCTCTGGACCTTGGTGTTCGCTTCGGTGTGGTGGATTGTTTCTTTAACGTTGTGGCTGGTGATGGATCGTCCTCTACTGGGCGATCCCGGTTGGATGATCGCCACGGGACTTCTCGTCAAGAATATTGCGATTTCGCTTCCCGTCACCAAACTTCTGACTCAACCATTTCGCAACATTTTTGCAGGCACCGAGGGGTTGGCCCCACGATCTTTAATCGGTGAAGAAGCAGAAATCTGGTCCTACGATGCAACCGCTAGTCATGGCCAAGCCCGCTTTAAGACCGACGGCGCACCACTACTGTTAAATGTAAAAACAGACGGTCCCACATTGGTTAAAGGAACCAAGGTTTGGATCGCCCACTACGACGAAACCAAACGTGTCTATATCGTCTCTGCCACAACCACCAATAATCAACCTTTGCTTAGAGAGTAATTTTATGGAATCGATTTTCATCGCTCAATTATCGATACAGTGGCTCGTTTATGTCGCGATCGTTATTGGCTTCTTGGCGTTGGGTCTGTTTGCGTTCTTTACGATTGCCTCAAACTTTTACGTCAAAGTGGGCCCGGATGAGGCCATTGTTCGCACCGGCTACGGCGGCATCAAAGTGGTGATCGACGGCGGAACCATTGTTGTCCCGGTGTTGCATCGCTACGAAAAAATGGATCTCACTCTAAAAAGCTTCGAAATCGCTCGTGAAGGATCTGAGGGACTTATATGCAAGGACAACATCCGAGCTGATATCAAAACGGCCTTCTTTATTCGAGTCGACAAAACCGTTGACGAGATTAAAGAAGTCGCCCAGTCGATCGGCTGCAAACGCGCTAGCCAAGTCGAGACCTTGCGAGAACTCTTTGATGCGAAGTTTTCCGAAGCATTAAAAACCGTTGGCAAGCAATTCGAGTTTGTAGAACTCTACGACAAGCGTGACAAGTTCAAGAATGAAATTCTTAAGGTCATCGGTACCGACCTGAACGGCTATCGATTAGACGACTGCGCAATCGACTACTTGGAGCAAACTCGACTTGAGCTCTTGAACCCGAACAACATTCTAGATGCCGAAGGTATCAAGAAGATCACAGAGCTTACTTCCCAAGAAAAGATCAAAGAAAATCACTTCACCCGAGAACGAGAAAAAACCCTCAAAAAGCAAGACGTCGAAGCAGCGGAAGCCATTCTCGAACTCGAACGTCAACGAATCGAGGCAACAGAAAAGCAGAAGAGAGAGGTTTCCGAGATCCAAGCCCGCGAGCATGCTGCGGCAGCCAAAGTCAACGAAGAACAACGTCTAGAGTCCGAACGCGCTCGCATCGCTGTGGATGAAGAACTAGGCATCGCGAATGAAAACAAGAATCGACAAATTCTCGTTGCGCAGCGCAGCAAGGAGCGAACCGACGCTGTAGAGATTGAGCGAATCACTAGAGATAAAAATCTCGAAATCATCGAGCGTGAACGGGCCGTGGGATTGGCGTCTGTCGATAAAGAAAAAGCACTCGAACTAGAACGCCGGAATATCCAAGAGGTGATCCGCGAACGAGTCATGGTCGAACGGGCTGTTGTAGAGGAACAGCAAAAGATCAAAGATACCGAGGCGTTTGCATCGGCTGAACGTACCAAAAAGGTTGAGGTCGTGGCTGCTGAAGCAGCTGCCGAACAATCCTTAGTGAAAGAAATCAAAGCGGCCGAAGCTGCCCGAAAAGCGGCCGAAAGCTTAGCAGCCAAAGTCCGCTTAGAGGCTGAAGCACACCGCGATCGAGCTGAAAAGGAATCGCAAGCTCTCAAGCTGCTCGCCGATGCCAAGTCAGCCGATCACGCTGCCGAAGGCTTAGCCGAAGCAAAGGTGCTGCAAGCCAAAGCAACAGCGATCCAGGAACAAGGACTCGCCGAAGCTCGCGTTCTAAAGGAGAAGTACACGGCCGAAGCTCAAGGCATCAACGATAAAGCTGCGGCAATGAAGGAGTTCGATTCGGTCGGCAAAGAACACGAGGAGTTTAAACTGCGACTTGAAAAGGATAAACAAATCGAAATCGCTGCGATCAACGCCCAAAAGAGTATTGCAGAAAGCCAGGCTGTCGTGATTGGCGAAGCTCTGAAGACGGCTAAGATCGATATCGTAGGTGGTGATGGGCAATTCTTTGATCAGATCTCCTCAGCCGTTCGAGGTGGCAAGTCGATCGATCGATTTGTGTTGAGTTCCCAAGTGGCGACCGACATTAAAGAGACGTTCTTTACTGGCAATCCTGATCAGTTCAAAGAGAGACTCGGAGCTTTGCTGGAACAATTCCACGTCAATGCCAGCGACCTCAAGGATCTTAGCGTAGCTGCCTTGGTAGGAAGAATCTTGGCAAGCAATAATGCAAACGGTTCGATCCCACAATTGGTAGAAATGCTGGGGATGGCCAACCATCTGAAATTGGCCGATACTCCCATTACGCAACTCCTGCCCAACAAATAAACCACTCCGATGATGCAGAACAGCCTCGCATCGGGCGCATATGAAGTTCTCCGCAGTCGGCTTCGACAATCGGCGAACGATCTACGCGCTCGATTTGAAAAATTGCACACGGCCCGAGCTGAAGTTTTCGGAAACATCGAAACCAAACTCCTCTCGACCGTGCATGTGGTAACTCAGCATAACTGCATACCGCAAGATCTTTTTGTTCATGGCGATATGGTGCTGCTGGGGGCCAACGTTCAGTTTGGCTTTAAGTCCGAGATCGCGCCAGAAGACGTTCTTTCGATACATCATTTCGACGGCGAGCACATGCATTCTGCAACGCTCGACATTCTTGCGTCGCCTCAGTTCCGGCGAGATTTTACCGAACTCTACAAGTACTACAAAAACGCAACGTTTCAGCGTTTCTTCGCTACCCACACTCACCTGTACATGGTGTTTCAGGTCGGAAGAAACATTTCTAACATCAAAGCGTTTAAGTGGATCATCGATGGGGGCACCTATCGATATGTCGACAATCGAAGCGAGGCTGATATCAAGCCTCCACCGCAGCATGCTTTTTCTTGGCAACGTGCAACTCGTGAAAACCATCGACATGGTAAACATCCGCACATCTCCATCCAAGACAAACTATTCGTGGAGTGCATCCAGGGTGACTTGACCGTTAAGGTAGAAGATAATACGGAAGATGGATTGGGGATCTATCGCGAACCTGTTGAAAACGTTGATCAGACACTCGACGACGCCGAAACATTTTTTGCCGTTGTCAATCAACTGATTCTTTTGCGAATTCGGCCCTACTTAGAGAAAGAGTATCGGCATCTTCTTTTCAACAGCAAACTTTCTGTCGTAACTCGACTCGATGCCATCGGGTCTGCTTGTGTCTATTTGCCTGACGATCACGGTATCATTTTTTCAAACGGGTATGCGCTTCAAACAGGTCAAACCCGGCTATTCGATCATGGGCTAACCGGATTGAATTTCGACCAACTGATTAAAGCTCCCAACGGAGAAGATTTTCTATTCCTCTTTTATCAGTCCTCGACCGGTAGCTTCCTGCAACTGCAATACAACCTGATCAAGCAGAACGTCGAAACGCCGCGAGTGTGCAACGGCCAAGGGTTCTGCGAAGATGGACGCATGTTAACCTTGCGAGCCAGCAATAGCCCGCAAAAGCACCACAATCTACAGCTATGGCAAACTCCGTTTGCCTCCCCTAATTACACACCAAAAGTAGACACAAGTTCCTTTCTATTCAAAATTGGAAATCAAGAACTGGTGCGTGGTATGGCCGCATGTACGGAACTGCTCACATTAATTGACCGGGACGAAGCATACGCCGATCTGTATGCTGACCTCGAGAAGATGGCGACCAATGTCCTCGATGGCTTTTTTTGGTTGGATCGCGAAGAAGTCTGCAAGCTATCAGAGCCGGTTCACGCGATTCGTGAAGCAGCTCGCGCGGCCGTCGATGAATTTGACAAGGTAACACGCGTTCGCCAAGAAACCGAAAAGGCTATCGCAGAATTTGAACAACAATCCAAAGACTTGGTCGCGACCATCGATCGAAGCCGGCTGGAAAAGATCGACGACTTTGTGAACCAACTCGCTTCGATTCGCAAGATGCGAGGCCGAGCCGTAGCACTTCGTGAGCTGCGTTACTCGGACGATGAACGAATTGTAGCTACGGAATCGGTTCTGATTCAAACCGGTGAACGCTTAGGTGGGCATTGCGTTCAGTTTCTTCTCAATCCAGCCGCACTCAATTCGTATCGAGAACAAACAACAGAAATTGACAAGCAGATCGCAACAGTGAAAGGTTCCGCGCAAGGGAAAAATCTCGATGCGGGCTTAATCGCGATTGGCGAAGCGTTGGAGCTGCTGATGGAAATGGTTTCACAGCTTCGCATTGATGACTTAGCGCAACGGACCAAAATCGTCGATTCTATTGCGGATTGCTTATCGAGTTTAAACCGCGCTAGAACACAGCTAAGAACTCGACTTCGAGAAACGGTTGAAAGAGAACTTGAAGCCGACTTTGCATCGCAATCCAAGTTGCTCGATAACGCAACATCCTCCGCTTTGGAAACCGCCGACACACCTGACAAGGTTGATGCCGCGCTGGGGCGATTGCTACTTCAAATTGAAGAAATCGAGGCCAGGTACGCCGAGTCCGAGTCGCTACTGGTCCGTTTGGCGGAAATACGTCAAGGGGTTTGTGATGCTTTCGAAAACAGACGCCAACAGCTTGTCGCAGTTCGCACCAAACGTGCCGATGGACTTGTTTCCGCCGCAGAAAGGATTCTTTCTGGCGTATCGTCCCGTTCCTCGCGTATCGTAGACCCCCAAGAACTACAGAGCTACTTCGCTTCCGACCTGATGGTGGAGAAAGTTCGTGGCATTGCAAATCAACTCTTGGAATTAGGTGATACGGTTCGGCGTGACGACATTCTTTCCAAGCTTCGCACCATTGCCGATGATGCTGTTCGTCAACAACATGACAAGCGTGAATTGCTCACTGGCAATGGAAAGCTGATCAAGTTAGGAAACCACACCTTTAGTGTTAACGATCAGCCTGTCGAACTCACGACGGTGGCCAAGAATGGACAGCTTTGGGTTCACATTACCGGCACAGACTTTTTTGAACAACTCAGTGGACCCGAGCTTGAAGCTAATCGCGACCTCTGGGATCAGCAGCTTCCAAGTGAATCTAAGGACGTTTATCGAGGCGAATATCTTGCACATTCAATCATCAAGGAATTTGATACCAATCTAACCGAAAAAGAAAACTGGCGAGGCCTCAACGACGACGAACGTATCGAATGGGTTAGAGCCCGAATGCAAACTCGCTATCAAGAAGGATATGCACGAGGAGTTCATGATCGAGATGTTGTCGCAATTGTTAACGCATTTCTTGATTTAACCGCCCCGTTAGGACTCCTCCAGTATTCGCCAAAGATACGAGCGCAAGCTTGGTTCGTCTGGGAGTATTTGATCAGCCAAAAGTCGAAAGATCAGATTTGCGACCTGATTCGGACCGAAACCATGATGGATGGAAATTTGGTCGATCGCGTTCCTTCGAAAGCCAGTCTCACCGACTCGAATTTGGAGAAACGAGTTCCTGAAATTAACGTCGCAAAGCTCTTGGCGTCAGAACTCGGGCAAAACAACCTTTGGGGTGAAGAACTTGAGATCACTAATGGCTCCCAATATCTTTGGCAACAGCTTCGAGACTTGATTTCGAAACCTGGCAACTTAGGCGAGCCCATGCCATCTCCTCAGTTTAGTTTTCAAGCCGTACAACTTTGGGAAGCATTTCGAAACGAGTTGCCAGCCGATTCCCAAAAAGAGCTACTTGCCTCCATCTCCCGATCAATCGCCACGCCACTTCAAGCATGGCGAATCTCATCGATCGCCGCAGACAAATTCTTGAATCGTGACGGTGCGTTAACCGGCAGAAAGAACGATCCCGCAAAGGATTACCGCGAGGAGCTCGCTCTGTTGATTGCCTTAAATGCAAGCCGCTTCAATGCGATGCAATCTCTCATGGCTCAACCATGCGACATTGCAGTCGAGGTAAGCGGACTGGTTGGGGATCATGATCGCATTCAGAATGGTGTGCTCGCGATTCATGTTCATGAGTTTCAGGAGCGGCTTGGGAATTTTCATGCGAACATCGCACCACGCTGGTTCGATTTGCACCGTGCAAAACAAAAACAACTCGAGCTTGCAGCGACTCGATTAAAAGTGCACGATCTCAAAGCGAAAGTCCTAACGAGTTTCGTACGAAATCAGCTTATTGACGAAGTGTACTTGCCTAGAATTGGCGACAATTTCGCAAAGCAGATTGGGACGGCCGATGAAAACAAACGGACCGATCGCATGGGTTTGCTCCTATTGATTAGTCCCCCTGGTTACGGCAAAACAACATTGATGGAGTATGTAGCCAGCCGTCTAGGATTGGTTTTGGTGAAAGTCAACGGCCCAGCCCTAGGAAACGAAGTCACGTCTCTGGATCCATCGGCTGCGCCGAATGCAGCGGCTCGCGATGAAGTACTTCGCATCAATCTTGCGTTAGAGATGCGTGACAACACCGTGCTTTATATCGACGACATTCAACATTGCAATGTCGAGTTATTGCAGAAATTCATCCCGCTGTGCGACGCAACTCGTCGAATCGAGGGAGTATGGAATGGTAAATCCAAGACATATGATTTTCGAGGAAGAAAGTTCGCGGTCGTCATGGCAGGAAATCCGTACACCGAATCGGGACAACGATTCCAGATACCTGACATGCTCGCTAACAGAGCAGATGTTTACAACTTGGGTGAAATCATTGGAGGCAATGTTGGAGCGTTTGAGCAATCGTACTTGGAAAACTGCTTGACCAGCAACTCCTCGCTTTTGCCTCTAGCGCGTGCATCCAACAAAGATCAGCGTCAACTAATCGCGGCGGCCGAGTTTGAAAATCCGGAACCCATGGAACTCGAATCCAATCTATCCTCCGATGCGACAAGAGAGATGCACCAAGTTCTACGGAAGCTACATCGAGTTCGTGATATCGTTCTCAAGGTCAATCGAGAGTACATTCGAAGTGCGGCTCAATCGGACGACTATAGAACCGAGCCCCCCTTTAAGTTGCAGGGTAGCTATCGGAACATGAATCGAATCGCGGAAAAGGTTGTTTCGGTTATGAACGATTCCGAATTGATGCAGACAATCGTATCTAGCTTCGAACAAGACGCACAAACACTCTCAAAGGACGGGGAATCGAACCTGCTGAAGTTCAAAGAATTGCTGGGAACAATGACGTCCGATGAGGAAGAACGATGGCAAGCGATCAAACGCACTTTTGTGGAGAAGAATCGTCTCAAAGGACTCTCGGACCAAGACTCTTCGGCGCAATTCCTGGTTTCTCTGCTCAGTTTGAAAGACGGACTGGATTCCATTCGCAATGCTCTCGATTCTATGGGGCAGTTTCACCGCGACCAAATAGAATCCAGCCGACCCACGGAACAAACCTCCGCACCGGAGCCTAACCAACAGGCTGTTGAAAAGCCACCGACTGATCTGATTCCAGAATCCAAAATCATCGTGCAACACGCCGTCCCTCGCGTTTTAGCGGATCTTATCCGTGGGCAGTATCAACTTTTGTTCGATGGGCTAAAGCCAGTCATCGAAAGCTTAACTCAGCAATCCGCTTCCAATGAACGGCTTCGCAGCACGATGCGCGAAGTCCTACAGCTTTATGACAATTTGATGCAGGCAGCGGCGAAAAACAAAACCAAACCGGACGTCGAATAGAATCACGCTCGGAGATACTGACTTAACTTGTCTCGAATTGCTTGGGGTATCGGTAGCTTGATCAGTTGATGCGAGCCAGAGCGATCAATCCTACAACAAACGGAAATCGAGGTTCCACGGGCTACCGGATGCTGCGGGCCGTGAATAAGGTGCTCGAAAGTGACACTCGATTGGCCGAGCTTGGCGACAACGACTTCGATCGTTAGGACATCTTCAAAGCGAGCGGGCCCAAGAAAATCGAGACTGACGTGAACACGTGGCCAAGTCACGTTCAGCGGTTCCACAAGGTCGGTGTTTTGCGTGGCAGAGGGCGCACCAGATGGACTACTTTTTGCATCGCAATCCGAGTCGTGTCCGCACGCCGCACTTGTCGACATCGCGGTAGGTCGAGGGAACACGGACAGACCGAGAGTGCGGAACAATGCATGTTCCGTTTGTTCCATGTAGATTGCGAGAGAGGAGAAATGGGCAATGCCGGCCGCGTCGGTCTCGCAGAATTCAACCTGTTTGTTGAAGGAGAAAGCACTCAACGGTCAGCACTCCCCCTGCTATTAACGCCTCTAAAATTTCAAACGACGGCTGTTCAGTCGCTGCGGTTAAGTTCGCTGCTGCTGAATTCGCTGCTGGAACAGCCAGTCGGCCGATTACTCGCCAACGTATGGCATCAAGGCCATGAATCGAGCACGCTTTACAGCTTTGCTGACAGCATGTTGGCTGGCTGCCGTGCAA
Organism: Pirellula sp.; assembly: GCA_025459355.1. Lineage (GTDB taxonomy): Bacteria > Planctomycetota > Planctomycetia > Pirellulales > Pirellulaceae > JBKCUI01. The sequence goes on along the minus strand of JALOQS010000037.1, from coordinate 7,688 downwards.
CCGGATTTGCGTCGAGACACAATTCGGCCATGACGGTTTACCAACTTGGTGAGGAATTCCACGTCTTTGAAATCGACGTACATCGGCCGCGGTCTCTTGCCGTCGACCAATAGCGGATCCTTTTTCTTGATCTTAACTTTGACGCGAGATCGTTTGCGAGGTACACGCTTACCGTTGGGGGGACGACGACCGCCGCCGCCAAAGGATCCTTGGAAATCTGACATAGTCTCTTTTGGGGATGACACTTACAAAAGGTTGTGGGTTTCGGAACCCATGAATTTTCAGGAGGGAAAATGTTAGCCAACAGGGCATTTCCCAGCAATACCCAAAGTTGGCATTCTGGCCCCTATTTTGCCCCGGAATGCCACAAAAAGCTAATCTTGGGCCGCAAAGGCCCAATCTGAGATCTCAAGCAGCCCCCCACGAAGTTGTGCTCTGAGTGATGAGTTTCGGCACTCTTCCGTCGACAAACCCAGGAATCCTGGCCAGATTTTCGAGGCGTCAAAGGGCTGGAAGGCAGGCGCGATCGCGCCAGCAATTCGGTTTGTATCAAAGGGCAGGGCAGTAGTTGAAAAATTTGAGGTCTCGCTGGCATCCTATTGCGTGACAAAGCAATGAAACGGTCGATACCGCACTGTCGACTTCTCCGTAGGGAGTCTTCGGCTTAATGGTCCAGCTGGAAAGAATAAGTGCCGCCAGAGGAAAAGGGACGCAGCCAGATCCTATGTTGTAAAAATTTAAGAATTGACGTTACCTAATGGCCCCAACGATTCACCCCCTTCAAACAACGTTTCAGGTTCTTGCCAATCCACGCAATGTCGCCGCAATCCCAGTACTCGCGCTGGGGATTCAGTCAGGCGACCCGTTTATTCGCGTGTCTTCGATCCAAACATTGATATCTCGTGGGGGCCCCGAGGACGCGAAGACGATCTTATCCCGGATTGACCACTGTTCCGATGAGGATCTTCCTTTCCTTCGCTCGCATCCCAGCCTGTTTGCATTGCCGATCGAAGCAAGCTTGGAGAGCTCCGAACCCGAGGTTCGGCAAAGTGGGTTGATTGCGATCACGAAAATCCGAGTTGCCTCGCAGTACCATCGTTTGGTCAAAGTGGTTGAAGAGGTCGACGATCCACAGCAGATTGTGGCGTCTCAGCTTTTGCTGGGGCTCTGCAGAGAACTGGGAAACGAATCGAGGCAATCTATAAACCCCAAGGCGGTGCCGGGCCGTAAGGAACTTTTGGATGCTCTGGAAGTCTCACTTGCAACCTTTCAAGACCACAGGATGAAAGAGATCATCGACGCATGGCTCCTGGCCTCGCACTGGGGAGACGAAATGTTTTCACGCTTGTTTTCGAATCTACCCTACGATGCTTTGATCGCGATCCGAAAGAGGATTCAAACCAGCCAAGCAGCAGAGATCGACGAGCTGCTATTGGGGACTTATTGGAGTTCTTCGCCAGTCGAAGGAGCTATTTCCGTCGCGTTAGAACGAGCCTCTGGGAAAGTACCCAAAGAGCTAGTGCGATTAGAGAAGCGATTTGGGCTGCAATCGCAGTTTACCAAGAACCTATCCAAAATCCCGATTGAGCCGCTTAAGCAGTTCGACATCACACAGCTTAAGATCAACAAAGAGGATTACGACTCACTCTTTCGGCTCATGTCGGTTAGCGGCGCCACTCCTGACACGATTCTCTGGAATACGATTCGCGTTTTGGACCAAGGCAGCCCGCTATCTCCAAGCCTAGAGAAGGAGATTGTTGCTGCCATACGATCGATTCGCTTTAGCAACGCATGCATTATCACCATGGTCATGAGTGACTGCTTTGACTTGCCAGACATTGAGGCTTATCAGCCACCACTATGGAAGGGCGAATTGCGATCAGCACTCGAAAATCTGCTCGAACGCTTTTATTTGCTACCGTACTCAGTCGCGAATGGCCTTAGTGCGATGCTACACGAGTTTCGGTGCGAGGACTTGTTCGACTACCTCGACACCTGGCCGGATAGCCATGTAAAAGCTTACGCTAGAATCGCCAAACTCATCGACAAGCAATGTGTTGAAACCATTGGCCAGGAAGCAACCTCTTCCGTGACAACTCGCCGCGTTAAAGCGATCCGATTGATGAGGTACTTAGGTCGCGACGAGCAGTTCAACGAAATCGCTACAGCCGCGTTAGAAGATGTAAGCGATGAAGTTCGCATTCAAGCGATTCAGTCCATATCGTTTGGTATGGAAAAATCGGAAGCCATCGAACTCATCAAACCGCTTTTGCGTGACGAACACCACGCGGTGCAAGCGACGGCTTCACAGTCGCTTGCCGATATATCCGACTCATTCGAATAGAACACGACCGATTTGGCGAGAGCCCCGTTCAGATCATTTTAGTAGTAAACATGCCCTGATTATCAGATGATTGCGATCGACTAATGAGCCTACAAAACCTACATCAACTCCTGCCCAATTCTTGGATCCGAGATTGCTCCGTGTTCTGTGAAATTTACCGCATCCAAGGCTACGACGTGGAAATACTATCATGGAGCGAGATCGGCACTTACGTGCTGGGCGCTTTCATGATCTTACTGGCAGCATGGCAAACCGCTCTCGCGTTGATGCGTTGGGTAAAGAAACCGAGTCATTCCCCGACCAAGCTTCTCGCCACCTTGATCCGCTCCCACCATCTTTCTCGCGCCGAATCAAAGCTAATTGAACAAGTGGCCAAACAGCTACCAGAATCGATTCCTTCCACGGCGCTGTTTATCGACCCAAGATTATGGGATTCCAACTCGCTCGGTACACAGACCAGCGATGTATTGGAACTCAAGCGTAAGTTGTTCGGCAGCTAGCGAGAACCACAGCCCGCATTAACTCACATCATTCGATAAGCCGGCATAAAGAGCAGGGGCCTCGCGAAAAGCGGCCAGATGAAAAGCGGCCAGATGCAGTGTTGAAAATCTGAGACGTCGTTACAATCTCACCCTGTGCGTCCGTTACCGTTTTCAGAGCTAGCGAGGATCAATACTATGACCGACGTTGAAGTCAAATTGCAGTCACTAGGACTCGAGTTGCCGCCGGCCCCCAAACCGGTAGGACTTTACAAACCAGTTCTCATGGTCGGGAATTTGGCGTACGTTTCCGGTCATGGTCCTCTTAAGAGCGACAAAACTTTGATTACCGGTCGATTGGGAGCGGACATGACGGTCGAGCAGGGCCAGGCTGCCGCGCGACAAACCGGGTTAGCGATCCTCGCCACGCTCAAAGCTTCGCTTGGTTCTCTCGATCGAATCTCGCGAGTTGTGAAGCTCCTAGGCTTGGTACGCTGCACCGACGAATTCGATCAATCACCGGCCGTAATCAACGGATGCAGCCAGTTGTTTTTGGATCTTTGGGGAGATGACCACGGCATCGGCGTAAGGAGCGCCCTGGGGACGAATTCGCTTCCCGGCGGAATTGCCGTTGAAATTGAAGCAATTTTCGAGGTCCGCGCCTAAAAATCGCCCAATTAGGACTTGAGTCAGCGGCCTCGGGACTGACAATCCTCCTCCATGTCAGAACGTCAAACCTTTAGTTACCTCAGCCAAACCTTTCAGGCGGCTGGGATTGAGCCAAAAACCAAGTATGGTCAGAATTTTCTGATCGACCTCAATATTTTGGACGTCATCACGCGTGGAGCTCAACTACGAGCCGACGATGTGATCCTGGAGATTGGAACCGGAATGGGTTCCTTGACCAAAAAAATGGCCCCCCACGTGGCGCACGTCATCACGGTGGAGATCGACCGCGATTTACAAGTTCTCGCGGCCAGAGAATTGGAGGCCAATCCAAACGTTACGATGTTAACGTTCGATGTGCTTCGCAACAAAAACCATTTGCGTGACGAAGTCATGGAGACGGTTTGCGCAAAGCTCGCTCAATTCCCAAATTCCAAATTCAAACTTGTTTCCAATCTCCCGTACAACGTTGCGACTCCCATCATCAGCAATTTGTTGTCTGTCTCGCCACGTCCGGAGCGAATGGTCGTTACGATCCAAAAGGAGCTGGCGGACCGAATCGTCGCCCCGCCATCCTGTAAAGACTACAGCGCTCTATCGATTTGGATGCAAGCTCTTTGTGATTGCGAAATTCTGCGAACACTGCCACCGTCAGTGTTTTGGCCACGTCCGCGTGTCGATTCGGCGATTATTCGTGTGAAGCCCAATGAAGCCAAACGAAGCAGAATCCAAGACTTGAACTATTTTCACACGACGCTTCGCGCATTGTTCTTTCATCGCCGTAAATTCCTTCGTAGCCAAGTCTTCACGGCAACACAAGATAACTTAACCAAGCCACAAGTCGACGAAATCTTGTTGAAGCTCGGACACAAAGAAAACATGCGAGCCGAAGAACTCACGGTTGAGCAGATTATCGATTTGATTGAGGCCACTCGCATCGCCTCACAAGGTCATAAACCTCTCGAGTCATAAAGCTATGTTTACTGGTTTGGTTGAAGGCATGGGGGTGATTCGAAAGCTTGGTCGGGACGGTGCTGGGCTTCGAATGACTGTAGATCTCGGATCTCTAGCTGCAGGTGTTGCGATCGGTGACAGTATCGCCAACTCGGGGTGCTGCTTGACGGTTGTCGCGATAAGTGGGTCGGAATGTGATTTCGAACTAGGTTCCGAGACGTTATCAAAGACCATCTTCGGCAGCAAACAGGTTGGCGACCTCGTGAACATTGAACGATCACTGCGAGTCGGCGATCGCCTCGGTGGCCATTTCGTGAGTGGGCACGTAGATGGCTTAGGCACACTAGCGCACCGATACGAAGAAGGAGTCTGGTCACACTTCAAGATCACAACTCCACCGAGCCTGATGATTCAGCTCGTTCCGAAAGGCTCGATAACGATCGATGGAGTAAGCTTGACCGTCGTGAACGTTGACGATTCCGGCTTTACGATCGCTTTGATTCCCCACACACTGCAAGTAACCACGTTGGGTCGATTGAAAGCGGGCGATCAAGTTCACCTTGAGACCGACATTCTTGCTAAGTATGCTCAACGGGCACTGCTATATCCCACTCAGAATAGTCCCGGTGCCGCTCAGAATAGTCACGGCCCCGTCAATCCAGGCACACCAAATTAGATACTGATTATGCACTTAGAACCATTGACCGCTATCTCGCCCATTGATGGTCGCTATCGGGCACAACTCAGTGCAACAAACGACGGGGACCATGCACCGCGCCTCGATGAGTACTTTTCTGAGTTCGCATTGATTAAATATCGAGTGTGGGTTGAGATCGAGTATTTGCTCATGTTGGCGGACAACGGTTTTGTAGTCTTTACAGTTCCGCAGCGCGAGCAGTTGGTAAGTATCTACCGAGGCTTTACGCTCGATGATGCGAAAGCGGTAAAGGCTCATGAGAAAATTACCAACCACGACGTCAAGGCGGTGGAGTATTTCATCAAAGATCGCATGGATGCCCATGGATGCCTGGGGACTTCAAGAGCAGCGCGAATGGGTACACTTTGGATTAACATCACAAGACATTAACAACACGGCAGTCCCGATGTCTTGGATGCATGCGTTAGACAAAGAGCTGACTCCTCAACTTCACGAGCTAATCCAGTCCATACGAGAGCTCGGGGTTGCTTGGCTTACCGTCCCAATGTTAGCCCGCACCCATGGCCAACCTGCATCACCCACGCGGCTTGGCAAAGAGATATTGGTGTTCGTCGAGCGTCTAGAGAAGCAAGTGTCCATCCTAGCATCGCTACCTACCACTGGTAAGTTTGGTGGTGCCACAGGCAACTTCAACGCCCATCATGTTGCGTTTCCTGACTTTAATTGGATCGATTTCGGTAATCGATTTCTCGCCGACAGATTAGGAATCCAACGGCAGCAGTTCACAACACAGATTGAGCATTATGACGATCTCGCGTCGCAAATGGATTGCCTGAAACGAATTGGCACCATTTTGATCGACTTCTGCAGAGACATTTGGACCTACGTTTCCATGGACTATTTCAAGCAGAAGATCAAAGCGGGAGAAGTGGGTTCGAGCGCCATGCCCCACAAAGTCAATCCGATCGATTTTGAAAACGCGGAGGGCAATCTGGGAATTGCCAATGCACTTTGGGAGCATCTGTCCTCAAAGCTGCCTGTCTCCAGGTTACAACGAGACTTGACCGATTCGACCGTGCTAAGAAATTTGGGGGTCCCATTTTCGCATATGGTCCTATCGGTGCGGTCGATTAAGCGGGGGCTTGGCAAGTTGGTTTTGAACGAAACCCAACTCGAAGCCGATCTGCAGCGAAATTGGATTGTGATTGCCGAAGCCATTCAGACCATATTGCGACGAGAAAAAGTTCCGAACCCGTATGAGGCACTCAAGGATCTGACGCGGGGAAACCACACCGTGAATCAAGAAACCTTTGATCGATTCATTGAAAATTTGAACGTGTCCGAAGAGTTAAAGTCGCACCTCAAAAGCATCTCCCCTTACAATTACACTGGGATTTCACCCGAAAAAATTCCTTGAGAATTCCATTGTTGCCCCGGCAACTTTTGATCGCTACACTCGTTGCGTCTGCCAAACTACATCATTTCCATCCATCCCGCGACCAGTCCATCAAACCAGACGTTATGCGGTGCAGACAGACGGACTAATGCGGTATCGATCTCGGAGCTTACTATGTCCCGATTCACTCGGCGTGACGTGTTGGGAGCTGGACTAACAGGAGCAGCTGCTTTGACATTGCCATCTTTTTTAGCGAATACAGGTCGGAACGCTCACGCGGCATTACTGGATGATGCACCGGAAGACCCTTTTCTGGATTGGTTTGGAATCGACGAGTCCGTCATAGCCAAAGTCATGGCGGAGCTAATGTCAGGGGGTGCCGATTTTGCTGATGTCTATTTCCAGCATACGCGATCTAACAGTGTTCGCATGGAAGATGGACTAGTCAGTTCGGCTTCTACTAACATCGATCAAGGTGTTGGATTGCGAGTCGTTATTGGCGATCAAGTGGGCTATGCATTCACCGAAGACTTGACATTAGAATCGATGTTGGGAGCAGCCAAGACGGCCGCTGCGATTGCCAAAGGTAATAACTCTCAGCCGGCGCCGCAACGATTCTCTCTCAACAAAATCCCTTCTTTCTACCAAGCCAATGTGCCATGGGATCAAGTTGGAATTGATGCCAAACTTCCTTTGCTATTCCGAGCAGAATCTTTGACTCGCGAAGTTGATCCTGCGGTCAAGAAAATCGGTGTCAGCTGGTCTGATTCCGACGAACGAGTTCTCATCGCAGACAGCGCAGGCCGCGTTGTTCGAGACAGACGACCCATGAGCCGCTTGGGCGTCATGGTAACCGCAGAGAAAGATGGCAAACTGCAGGCGCATAGTAGCAATCTCGCTGGACGTCGCGAGCTCAGTTGGTACTCGGAAGATAAACTGCGACAAGTTTCCAAGGAAGCGGTCGATAGAACGTTACTTCTCTTTGAGGCACGTCGACCACCTGCGGGCGAACTACCGGTAGTGTTGGCGGCCGGCGCATCTGGAATTTTATTGCACGAAGCCATCGGTCACGGCATGGAGGCAGACTTCAACCGAAAAGGGACCAGCATTTACTCCACGATGCTTGGTAAAGAAGTTGCACCGAAGTTTGTCAACATTATCGACGATGGCACACAGCCTTTTGAACGCGGT
>JALOQS010000036.1 GCA_025459355.1 Pirellula sp. | reverse complement strand
GGGGGCAGGGATCTCAACAGTCTAAAGCGACCATGCCAGTGGCGGTAGCTAGGAACCCTTGATTTCGATACACTCTTGGGCTGTTTCTGATGGACCAAGCTTTGTTTCACTCACTTACCGCAAAATTGTTCTCATGGCAGCCAAGACCGCAATAACCCCGACTAGAGCCCAAGACTACCCAGAATGGTATCAGCAAGTTATTGCCGAAGCCGGAATGGCAGAAAATTCTAGTGTTCGTGGTTGCATGGTTATCAAACCTTGGGGATACGCTCTCTGGGAAAACATGCAAAGGGTCCTCGATCGCATGTTCAAAGACACAGGGCACCAAAACGCCTATTTCCCACTCTTTATCCCGATGAGCTATCTTGAAAAAGAAGCCAAACACGTGGAGGGGTTCGCCAAAGAATGTGCCGTCGTAACCCACCACAGACTCGAGCCAGATGGCGAGGGGGGCTTGAGACCGGCCGGACCACTTGAGGAACCACTCATCGTTCGCCCGACCAGCGAAACCATCATCGGTGCAACTTACGCGAAATGGGTTCGTTCGTATCGCGATCTACCAATCCTGATCAACCAATGGGCCAACGTCGTCCGCTGGGAAATGCGGACCAGATTGTTCCTGCGTACTGCCGAATTTCTTTGGCAAGAGGGGCACACGGTTCACGCAACCGCCGATGAAGCAATGGCCGAAACACGACAGATGCTAGACGTCTACGCCACGTTCGCCGAAGAGTACATGGCAATGCCGGTTGTCAAAGGAGAGAAAACACCAGGCGAGCGTTTCCCAGGCGCAGTAATGACCCTATCCATCGAAGCCATGATGCAAGATGGCAAGGCGCTTCAAGCGGGAACGTCACACTTCCTCGGCCAAAATTTCTCTCGCGCTCAAGAGATTAAGTTCCAGGATCAAAATGGCGAGGTCGCCTATGCGTGGACGACTTCGTGGGGTGTGTCGACTCGATTGATCGGCGCTCTCATCATGACCCATTCGGACGACGATGGATTGGTGCTACCTCCTAAGCTGGCACCAACTCACGCAGTCATACTGCCGATCTACCGAGATGAATCGCAAAGAGCCGAAGTGCTCGCATACTGCGAAGCGCTCAAGGCGGATTTAAAGAAGCAAATGTATGATGACGGTGCTGTACGCGTGGACATTGACGACCGCGATCTTCGGGGAGGCGAGAAAAAATGGTACCACGTCAAACGAGGTGTTCCGCTCAGAATCGAAGTTGGCCCCAAGGATATTGCCAACAACAGCGTGTTTGTAGGTCGTCGCGATACGAACGAATCGCAAGGTATCGGTCGAGATGACTTGGTCGCCAAGATCGTAGGCCTATTGGATGAGATCCAAACGAATCTCTTCAATCGAGCACTTGCCCTTAGGACTTCGCGAACGCAAGAGATTGCTAACGAAGCGGAGTTTCGCAAGTACTTTGCAGGCAACCCAGGGTTCGCAATTTGCTGGTTCTCGAGCGAAGAAGAAGTCCAACCGCTTCTCGACGAACTCAAAGTTACGATTCGATGCATGCCGATCGAGTCAGCAGGTGGTGAGGGAGTATGCTTCTTGACCGGCAAGCCAACGTCGCAGCGAGCGATTTTCGCCAAGGCCTACTAGTGCCACTAGTCCCGGCCTACTGAGAACTATTACGCGGACGAGCACACGGGCGGGAGCACGAATGCTACGTTCGCTAAGCATCCGATAAGGATAAAAGCAACTCGCGTTCACGCTGCGAGTTGCGATCTAGAGATCTCTCCGATCACGTTTTTCCCCCAAGTTGCGACACTAGTTGAGGTCGCCAGCTAATGTCGTTTGAGACGAAGGACTTAGCTCAAGGCTCCAGCTTGGGTCGGACCGTGATTACTGGGCAGTGAGCCTTCTTCATAACCTCCTGGGCGACACTCCCCATAAACACCTTGGTCCAGCCTGTCCGTCCATGCGTTCCCATAACGATAACATCGGCATGTTTACTCGTTGCTATGGTTATGATGACCTCCGTTGGGTTGCCTCGCAAATTCAAGTGTTCCACTAAGACTCCTCTGTCCTCAAAGATTTGATCGAGAAACTTTGATCTGGTATTCTTTGTGAACAACTCTGCCATCGAATTGGCATCCCCATCCTCCTTGGACGGATCAGACACAGTCAGGATGATGACCTTTGACTGAGATGGAGTAGCAATTCGACTCGCTACCTCAATCGCATGTTCTGATCCTGAAGAATAATCTACGGGACACAAAATGGTGTTTAGCTTCATTGTGGACTATCGCTGTTCATAAAATGTTTTTTGCTTGATTCAATGCGAACAATCGATGAGGCAATCGCGTGCAAAAAATCAAAAGATCATTGGACCAACCCAACCCTCTAGCGTATCAACTACTTCGCAAGGTTTACAGGTGCCAACACTGATCTGCAAGGGAATTGACTCAATCAATCCAGTTTACTGCCACTTACTGCCACAAAACAGCACGCCAGAGCGAAGAATGGCACGCGGAGATTTTGCAGCGACTTGGGTGCGATTTGGCTGCGATTTGGCTGCGTCGCTCAATAAAAGGCCCCACTTTCCAAGACGTTTGCAACACTAGGTCGGTTGCACCTCAGGTGCAGCGGTTTGTTCATGCGCTAATCGATGCCACGTTTAATGCCACGTCTAATGCCACCGATGGCGACTTGTAAAATGAGCCAGATAGATACCGCCGCCCATAATGCGATACCCTTGCCTCGGGGACGGCTCTTCACATTGGCTCAAGCATTGGTCGATAAACAGATGCTTAATTTCTAAGACCGGACTGGGGTTGGCGAGCTTACAGGGGCCGTAAAACCACCCTAAACGCGAGAGTCCAACACCAAAATCATCCGTTTGACCTCAACTCGGGACATTTTGTGCGATACAATCAGGCTAAGAGTGGCACGGAGCTGATGAATCTCAGGAATGTTGCGATGGTCAACCGACTTTTCGCACACCGAAGCCGATATCGGTATCAGGTGGAAGGAATGAGCCAGGCTGTCAATGCGACGAGGCTTCATTCTCGGCGTGTGGTTGTGTTCAAACATGGCAACCGTTCGATCGATCAGTTATCTCGTGTCTTATTTGTTGGGTCGGAATCCAGATTAAGGTCAAAAAAGGTTATGAATCAACTACCAATGGTGAAAGCGGAACCAAGTGTCTCTTGTTGCCGGTGGTCTCCACAGATGTCAGGGTTTTGTTTTGGGATAGTGTTAACGGCCGTAGCCGTAGGCGCGTACTGGGCAGGTAAGGGGTCTCTGTCGAACAGTAACGTTGGGGACGCTAACAGTGTGGCAGCACGGTTTGTTCCACCGGAGTACCTCAATGCTGCAGCAACACACGGTTCATCGAACTTGGCGGTTTGCACAGGGCAAGTCGACGAGGATGCAGAGGGTTTCTTCGTTTTGGATTACTTGACCGGTGAGCTAAAGGCATGGGTTTATTACCCGAGAGCCGGTACATTCGGTGGTTACTTTGTGACCAACGTTCAGCCTGTGCTGGGTGTCAACAAGAACCCAGAATATTTGTTGGTTACCGGGAACGCTTTGACGATTGGGCAATCGTCCAATGTTCGTCCAGCCCAAACCTTGGTCTATGTCGTCGATGCGAGAAGCGGTTTCTTTGCTGCTTTTGTGATTCCATGGAATCGTACCATGGCCAACTCGAATTCCCCTCAAAATGGTACGTTTACTATGGTCGGCGGTGGACAAATTCGAGAACCTCAAGGGGGCGCGAAAAAGCCAATCAACCCGCCTAAAGCTCCCGGCCCTGGCGGCGCTGTTGGAGCAGCACCTGGCAACAACGTGGGGGGAGCTGCTCCTGGTCCACAACCACCAGCACCTGGCAAACAACCCTAACAATCACTCACGAGCTAGAACTGGTGAATATTTCGCAAATTAGGGCTCGGTCCGATTAAAAGAAAACGCGTGCGCGATTAGAATCTCCCGCGTCGTTGAGGGGACCGAGTCAGGTTTGCCGATTTTGTATCGCTTCGATTTATTCTGAAATTCTAGTATGGCCATTAGTGAGTGGGTGAGTGGACGGGTTTTTCAATTCGTCCACGGGAACAATTTGGTTTACAACACCTGTTGGGAAGACCCCAGGCTAGACCGCCACGCGTTGCAATTGTCCCAGCAAGATACCGTTTTGGTCATCACATCTGCGGGTTGCAATGCTCTCGACTATTTGCTCGCCGGGGCTGGTTCTGTTCATGCGGTAGACATGAATCCTCGCCAAAACGCACTGCTGGAGCTCAAAGCGGCGGCCATCCGAAATCTCGATTACCCACGTTTTTTTCAGATGTTCGGAAACGGCCATCTTCCAGACGTCGAAACCGTCTACGCGAATCATCTGCGAAAGTCATTGTCGAATCGATCGCAAAAATACTGGGATCGCTGGATAAGGTTTTTTGACCATCCGTCCAAGTCCTTTTTCTTTCGAGGGACATCGGGCGCGTTTGCCAAGATGATCGGCTCGTATATTACCAAAGTCGCACGCTGTCGATCGGACGTGATTGAACTTCTCGATGCACCGAATCTTGAAGAGCAGCAGCGGCTTTACAAGAAGGTCCATCCCAAGATTTGGTCAAAATCTTTGCGCTTCGCCATGAACCGGGACACGACACTGAGCATGCTCGGTGTACCCAAAGCACAGCGGCGGCAAATCGATCAGCAATATCCTGGTGGCATAGTAAAGTTCGTCGAAGATTCTTTAGAGGCTGTCTTCTCAAAGCTCCCCATCCAAGACAACTATTTTTGGCGAGTCTACATCACAGGTAGCTACACACCTAATTGCTGCCCCGAGTACTTGAAAGAAGAGAACTTTGAACTGCTTAAGGGAGGGCTCATCGATCGACTGCGAGTTCACACTCATTCCGTTCAAGGATTTCTGGAACGATACGAGGGAACCATCAATCGGTTTGTTTTGCTCGACCACATGGATTGGCTGAGCGACCACTTTTTTCCATGGTTGGAATCGGAATGGCAAGCCATTCTTAAGCGTGCTGCTCCGAACACTCGAATCTTATGGCGATCCGGTGGCTTGAGAACTGACTTTATCAACGATGTGTTCGTCACCGTCGGCGGCGAGAAAGTGCGATTAAACGATTTGCTCACGTACGATACCAAGACAGCGGAGCAGTTGCACGAACTCGACCGCGTTCATACTTACGGTTCGTTTTACATCGCGGACCTCAAGGTTTAAATGCAACCTGTGAGTATTCCCGTTTTGTTTTTCCTCTTTACCTCTGTGTTGCAATGGTTCATTTACCTGTTGGCTTTAGATTCGCTGGTGTCTCCGCTGGAATTAAAACCAAACCCAATACCAAAGATGTCGTTCTGATCGTATCCGATCGTCCATGTGTTGCAGCTGGGGTTTACACAACAAACCAGATTGTGGCAGCACCCGTGGTATTGTCCCGATCACGGACTCCGTCGAGTTCTTTCCGGGGAATCGTTGTTAACAGTGGAAATGCCAACGCATGCACCGGAGAGCAGGGCTTTCGTGATGCCGTGAGAATGACTGAGCTAGCGGCCTCGGAGGTTCAAGGGGTCGGCGTATCCAGCGATCAATTCCTAGTCATGAGCACCGGGGTCATTGGTCGCTTTTTGCCGATGGAAAAAGTTGAAAAGGGGATCAAGCTCGCGGCCGCAGAATTACAAGCTTCCGAGCAAGGTTTTTTGAATGCGTGTGATGGGATCCTAACGACCGACATTGGACGCAAAGTTGCCGAGCGATCTTTCTCGTTAAACGGTCGAGAGACTCACATCGTTGGCATGTGCAAAGGTGCGGGCATGATCGGTCCTAAAATGGCGACCATGTTGGCGATCATTATTACCGATGCTCCCTTGAGCGAATCGCAAGCCCAGAGGATTTTGCAGTCCGCGGCCAACAAGTCTTTTAACTGCATCAGTGTTGAAGGGCACATGAGCACAAACGATTCACTCGTTTTGCTCGCGGCCCAACCAACCGCTGAGTTGCCAGCCTTGGACGCTCAAGCGGAAGAATCTTTCGTGAACCATCTGACCTCTCTCGCAATTGAACTCGCGAAGAAAATCCCTGATGATGGCGAGGGCGCCACCCATTTGGTTGAGATTTCCATTACGGGAGCCAACAACGAACATGACGCCGACGCGATCGCTCGGAACATCGCCTTGAGCAATTTAGTCAAAACAGCCATTACGGGCGGGGACCCGAATTGGGGCCGTATCGTGTCGGCTGCAGGTTATGCCGGAGTTCCCATCCGGCCCGAGTACACGTGTTTGTCCATCAATGATTTACCACTGTTCAAAAACGGCGAACCTCTTCCGTTTGATGCCGGCGTTGTGAGCCAATCGATCAAAGGACAAAAGCTGACCCGAATTCAATTGCAAGTGGGAATGGGACCGGGAGCAGCGATGCACTGGACCACCGATCTAAACACCGAGTACGTTCGATTCAACTCCGAATACACAACCTAATCCGGTTGTAGCAGTTACGAGGGATAACTAAATTCAGTGCTTTGTATGGATCTGCACTCATTGCAGCTAAGCGAGCATATACTATCGGATCGTCCAGGCTATTGATGCTTGAGTCGATCCGTTGGAGATTTTGACCCGGCGAGCGCTCGCTATCGCACTCCAGTGGATTGTGGTTACCTCAACAAAGCGTGATTGAGAATGTCCTTTTCAGACATCATAGATTGGATTTTGCATTTAGATCGTCATTTGAACGAGCTGATCCAAACGGTCGGGGCAGGTTGGGTTTACTTGGTGGTTTTCGCGATTGTGTTTTGCGAGACCGGCTTGGTTGTTTTTCCTTTTTTGCCAGGCGACTCTCTTCTGTTTGCTCTTGGTGCTCTAGCAGCCAATTCCGATTTAAGTCTTAGCGTTTTAATTCCCATTTTGATTATGGCCGCCGTCGCTGGTGATGCACTCAACTACTGGATTGGCTCCTATGTCGGGCCCAAAGTGTTTAAGCATGAGAGCTCATGGTGGCTCAATAAAGAACATCTCGCACGAGCTCAAAAGTTCTACGAAAAGTATGGTGCCAAAGCGATTGTGCTGGCGAGATTCGTTCCCATCGTGAGAACGTTCGCACCCTTTGTCGCTGGCATCGGAAAGATGAACTTTGCCAAGTTCTGGTTCTACAACGTGTTTGGTGGAACCATCTGGGTCGTCGCGTTTCTCGTCGCGGGCTATTGGTTCGGTAATTGGAAGATCGTCAAAGAGAACTTTTCTCTCGTCACGCTCGGTATCATTTTTGTGAGTGTGCTACCGATCATCTACGAGTTTTGGGCGCATCGTCGTGAACAAAAAAAGACCGTGTCTGATGCGGACACTGTAAAGCCCGACGATCAGTCGCTTTGATTGATCAGGCCAACTCGAAACACTGGGCTCTATCCGCCATAACCGCTATAGCGACGGAGACCGCACGCATAAAGAATGCGGCTTAGTCCAAAGAAGAAAACGACCCAAAAAACAAGCATCCCGAAATCAAACAAAAGCTTGGTGCCTGTCACCTTTCCCAGCAAAACGGCGGCGGGAAAGTAAGCAAGGTATTTGATGGGCAAATAGCCAACGATATCACCCCACGGCTGGGGCAGTATATCGAGTGGAAACATGTGACCAGAAAGAAAAAACTGGAACAACATGTAAACAAAAAGCAACGATGAGACTTCGAGCATCCAAAACCCGACCAATCCCAAACAGGTCTCTAGATAAAAGCCCAAAGCAAAACTCAGTGGTAGCGACAGCAAAAAAATAATCCACGACGATGGGGCAATGGAAAGGTCGCTAAAAAAATCTCGACACAAGAAAAAGACCAACGCAAACGGAAGTATTGCAACCGTGTAGTAAGCGAGCTTGTGCGCGACTCGCGACCAAAAGAGAAACGACAAGAAGTCAACCGGCTGAACCAAAAATTTCTTTATCTCACCATCGCGAATTCGTGTGGCAACATACGATGACAACCCGGGCATCGACGAAAAAGCCCGGCCGATGGTGGTCAAAAGATAGTAGGCGACCATATCTCGAAAACTGTAGCCATTGATGCTTCCCTCTCCTGACCCACTAGCGTCGATCGATTGAAAGATTGCCCACCACAGAAATATCTGTGTAATAAGCGGTAGGAATCTCATCAAAGTCCCGAGTGCGAAATCACCTCGGTATGCCATTCGTTCGGCAAGTGCTGTTTTCAGAATGGTTAAGCGTAACTGAATTCCAGGGCTCATGGTTTACGATTGCCCTTCGTTGTTCGTGTTCTGGTCCCTGGAAACCTGCGTATACAGTTTGGCAATCACTTCTTCCAACGGAGGATCTTCCACTGCCACATCTGCGATGGTGTACTCGTTCAAAATTTGCGTGAGAATTTGCGATACGCGATTGCGTTCACAGCGGAGTGCAACCTTGGGCAGATTCCGAGTTTCAATGGTCCCGAATCGCTCAAGCCCAGCATCGGATTGCCCCTCCTCAAGTTCGAGGGTTACGATCTTGTCTTTCGAAAAGACATCGACGATTCCGGCTAACGATCCATCATACTGAACCGACCCCTCAGCAATAACCACCACACGCTTACATAGCGCGGCAACATCCTTCATGTAATGGCTAGTTAGCAGAATGGTGATTCCGCGTTCCTCTTGGTATTGCTTTAGAAACTGCTGGATCTTGTGTTGTGCAATAACATCCAGCCCGATCGTCGGCTCATCTAAAAACAGAACCTCCGGATCATGTAGTAACGCCGCAATAAGCTCCATCTTCATTCGTTCGCCGAGCGACAATTCTCTCACCGGACGCCCAAGTAGTCTTTTTACGTCTAACAAGCTGGTGAGCCGATCAAGCGTCGCTTCAAATTGCTCCGTTTCCAACCTGTAAATTTTTTGGTTCAGTCGAAACGATTCTTGCGCGGGCAGATCCCACCACAGTTGATTTTTTTGCCCCATCACCAGAGCAAAACGTCGCCGATACTCGAGGCTGCGTTCCCATGGCGTGAACCCCATGACCGTCGCAACTCCCGAAGTCGGGTAGATGACTCCCGACAAAAGCTTAAGAGTAGTGGTTTTGCCTGCTCCGTTAGGGCCCAAGAAAGCAACAAACTCGCCCCGTTCGACGGTCAAATTCACATTTTTTACCGCTTCGACCGTTTTGTACTCGCGACGAAAGAGCCCTCGAAACGCTTCCCGAAGGCCTTCTTTCTTCTGATAGACTCGATACGATTTGGCAAGGTTTTTGATTTGGATAATAGACATGGCGCGGGATTATAGTCTTTTGGGCCTCGCTTCCTAGCAAGGAAACTTTTAGGTATGCAAAATTCAAGCAATCGAGCAGTGATTCTCTTGAGCGGCGGTCTTGATTCAGCGACTTGTTTGGCGATCGCAAAGAGTCAAGGG
Organism: Pirellula sp.; assembly: GCA_025459355.1. Taxonomy (GTDB): domain Bacteria; phylum Planctomycetota; class Planctomycetia; order Pirellulales; family Pirellulaceae; genus JBKCUI01. The sequence goes on along the minus strand of JALOQS010000036.1, from coordinate 12,847 downwards.
TTTGTTCCTTACGCCATCAGCTTTCGATATGGTCAACGGCATCGGATTGAGCTAGAGCGAGCCGCGTCGGTAGCTCGTCATCTAGGGGCGGCGGATCACATCATCATCGATATCGATTTGGCCAAACTCGGTGGAAGCGCTCTGACGGATCGAAATATCGCGGTCCCCAAGCATCAATCTGTAGACCAAATTGGAAGCGAAATTCCGCTAACGTATGTGCCAGCACGTAACACCGTTTTTCTGTCCTATGCTTTAGCTTGGGCGGAAGTGCTCGAGTCAAAAGATATCTTCATCGGCGTTAACGCCCTCGATTACAGCGGTTATCCCGACTGCCGACCAGAGTACATTTCCGCTTTCGCGCGGATGGCCAATCTCGCTACGAAGCGTGGCGTCGAGGGAAATCAACTGACGATTCATGCGCCACTCATTCAACTTACCAAAGCGCAGATCATCGAGCGAGGTTTAGGTCTGGGTGTGGATTATGGATTGACTATATCCTGTTACGATCCTGCCGAAGACGGCACGCCATGCGGACGATGCGATTCGTGTTTGCTGAGAGCCAAGGGATTTTCGGAACTCGGCAGCATCGATCCAGCCCTCAAGTAAGCGTGGCACAACACTAACAACTCGCTGATCGATGGCTTGAACTCAGCCTAGGTCAGTTGCAGTCGGCGGAGTGACTCGTCCATCGTGATCATCCCTTCGCTTCTGCCTGTAAGGATGTAGTTATCGATCGACTCGAATTTACCGTTTCGAATAGCCGCCGCGATGGGTGCGATGTTGTACATGATCTCCAAGGCCAAATCCTGTGGCTCATCAGGAACCGGACTGGGGACTAAGCGTTGACTGACAATCGCGCGTAAACCTGAGGCTAACATTGAACGTGCCTCTTGCTGCAGTGTCGCGGGGAATAAATCGGTATAACGCGATATGGCTCCTTTGGCATCACGCGTGTGCATGGTCGATAAGACCAAGTGACCGGTCTCTGCCGCCGTGAGAGCCAATCGAGCCGAATCGCAATCTCGGATCTCTCCAATCAAAATGACGTCAGGATCTTGTCGTAACGCGAACCTAAGTCCATCCGCAAAGCTATCGAGATCGCAGCCTATCTCTCGCTGCGTCACGATGGATCCACTCTTGGGGCGAATGGGAAGCTCGATGGGATCTTCGAGCGTAACGATACGTTTACCTCCCTGCTGACACAATCGATCCACCAACATGGCCAGCGTGGTGCTTTTTCCCGATCCCGTGATTCCCGTACATAGAATCAAGCCATCGTGAAAAGAACACAGTTTGTTGGCGGTGTCGATCGGGAAGGACGACCAAGCATAATCCGGTATTTGATCCGGGATGATTCTCATGCAAACGCCGAGTTGCCCCTGGTTCAAAAACAGATTGATTCGTAATCGATAGTCTGAACCGTTCAACGGAATACAGACAGCCAGATCGGCATTTTTCGTGGCGTGAAACGTATCGAGAATCTCTTTGGAAACGATCCCGGAAACAAGCTCTCGAATATCGAAGTCGCTCAGTTTGTCCTGTTCCAAAAAATGCATGCGACCTTGCTGACGAGACGCGGGTGGATACCCACTTATCAAGTGCAAATCGGACGCATTCCTAACGGTGATTCGTTCTAACCACTCCCGTAATCGATCGTTCAACACTGATTGCATATTCGGAGCCCTGATGGTTGGCAAGCTGACACACTCCGAGACGGTCAGCTTGCGTATCGCTCATTGTGCTCATCACCTATCGTTTTTGAACGCCAACAAGCCTTAACGCGGCTTACGCCATGGCCGGTGGTAGCCAATCTTCTCTAACGCGACATAAACCTCTTCCAGAGTCTTCTCTCCAAAATTCGCAATGCTCAACAACGTGTCAGGAGAACTGTTGAGCAAATCGCGTACGGTAAAAATACCTTTTTCTTCAAGGCAATTCGTTGTTCGCACTTGCAACCCAATTTGGGCCGTACTGAGATCCAGTCTCTCTCGCAAAATTCGTGCTTGTTCGTCAGCTTGACTAATGGGAACTCGTGTCATGGGTTCACTCCTCCGACATCATTGGACATTCCTGTCCGTGTTAAAAGAAACGCAATTCATTCGCCATCGATAACGGCTACCCCAGCCGCCTCGAAGTAGTGATGCTGGGAATATACCAAATGATGTAATCCGTACACGTGCCTAGAGAAAAAATTTTCGCAAAAGCAATTGCTAGCTTTTCAGGCGTTTCAAAACGCCCTCAGTCTTAGCGAGCCAGAGAAAATCGCTTTTTTCTCCGCCTCGAAAAGATTCCGTTTTCGCGTGACCAGTGGTGTCACACCGCTGCTGATGATGGGTGCATGAAGGGAATCGGACCCCTCAGAAATCACCTTTCAATAAGCAATGTGAGTCGGAGAGAACGTGATCATGTCAGCAGCCACCCTACAAGCTCCCCTTTTTGTCCAAACGCAATTCAATTGGGACGAGGAACCAATTCAGTCATTGAACACAGCGCTAGCGGAAAAACCTAATTGCCTCCCGGTCGATTCGAAACCATCAGAAAACATCGTGTCCATGGGCCACATGTCCGTGGGCCAATCGTCTCGCTCAGCACGAAGCTCGCAAACGGCAAATCGAATTGGTGGCTGTGTGCATGTTGGGTCACCATTGGTAAAGGTGCTCAACAAGTACGGGTTTAGCCTTGATGATTTGCTTGTAGAGATTGAACGTCAAAAGCAAACGACGCCAATGCACACCACTCAGAAGAAAATCGCATCGTAGTCTCAATCGCCATCGACTGGAATCGTCCTCAGGCGACTCGATCCTCTTGCAAACTGGCAGCGGTTCGCAATTGAACAAGCACATCCTTTGCTTCATTCCACGTTTCGGGAAGATCCTTGGAATGGATCATCCATTGGTAGGAATCAGGCGCTGCATTATCGCCCAAGTTCTTGCCATGCTTCTGAAGCCAGGATGTCATTAATCCTAAAGTATCCTCGGGGTTAAGAGCGCTAACCCCTATCAATTTTTCCGTGGCACGCCATGCATGAAAGATCGGCGTTAGAGTTTTCCATTCCTTCTGGTTCCTGGGCTCATAGGAGACGTTGATGATGCCTCCGTGCCGCAAAAAATACCAAATGGGACGATCGGCTTCATTGCCCAGAGAACGCATCGACAAACAATAGATCGATGGGCCATCTTCTCTCGACTTTCGATACTGTTGCAGTTTTTTTGTCAGCCATCGAACGATGCGAAGATCTTCTTTCAAGCGGGTTGCGTACTCGTAGTGGCAACGTTGCGAGGCTCGTATCATCTCCGTCTCGATTCCGGCTGCAATATCGATCTCACCATCCATCAAGTACTGGGCCGCTTCGGACACGTGGCTCTGATACTCCAATCGATTGCAATTCGTCATGCACGGTCCGAGACAATTTTTCAACTCATAACGTATACAGCCAGCTCGCTCTTCCATGTCGAACAACGAAAGCTGGTCGGTTAGAAATATCGGTGTTTTTTGACTACAATCTCGCAGCTTGAAAAAACGAGTTAGTATCTCGACGGCTCGAAAGATGGCCGTTACGCCTGATAGCGGCCCAACACTACATCTCGCATCGGCGTCATGGTACCGACTTACGTAGAACTGTTCACCCGGCCCTTTTCCTAAACAGAGAAAGGCTTGTTGCTGCCGATTGGGCATGCCCACTACGTTCATTCGTGGCAACCAAGTGCGAATCAGCCATTGTTCACGAAGCAATGCGCTAAGCTCATTGGGCTGGTACTCCCACACAATGGTTGAGGCAGATTGCACGATCCGCCCTGCTTTTTCGTCCTGGCTATTAGGTAGGAAGTAACTGACGAGCCTGTTCTTTAACGCTTTGGATTTCCCAACGTAAATCAAACGCCCAATATCATCCAACATGCCATAAACGCCAGGTTCTCGGTCGATGTGAGCCAAGACTTCTCGCTTAAGGGCAATCAAACGATCCTGAAAACTGAGATCGAGTACACTGCGAGTCCTGTTTAAAGGCAATCGGCGATAGGGCAAGTAAGGGTCCTCGCCAAAATCCTCGAATTGTTCCGTCCATTTGCCAGGTAAAGTCAACACACACCTCCTTGAGTCAAGGCAGGCATTATGGCTTGCATCGGCAACGGAAGCAATAATCAGTCCGTCGTCGAAAAGGGAATCCAATCCACGTCGACCCTCGACAAGATGCGAGGAACCAAATGCCATGTCTCGGTTGTTGGCATGAACAATCGATCGACCAAATTCTCGAGATCCAATTCAGAACCGACCGAGAGTAGAACGGGTTCCGTTAATTTATCTGCGTGCTGGATCACACATTTTTCGCTCAAAGCTTCCCTGGTTTCCTGCGGTATCTGATGCCACATGTAGTCGGGAATTTGCAGAATTTGCTTTGTTTTCCCACCAAATTCCGTGAGGTAGGGCGCTTGCTCACGGAGACGTTTGTTGATTTCCCCGATGGAGTCTACACCGCTCTTGCCGTCGTCCTTGGCCTGAGAATTCCACGTGTCTTGAGGCGTGGTACTGGTTAAATCTCCTATATCTTGGCCGATCGATAGCGTAGCAATTGCATCACCATCTATATCGCTCGCGTCAAAGTTTTCAGTCTGCCGATCGGTCACGAAGTCGTTATTGAGTAGATCGAGAATTCGTGTCAGCAACTCTTGGGTTCCGTCAATTTTTTCTTCCTCAATCGAAATCGGCCAACGACTCTCGTCGGGCACCCAAGCGTTCGTTCCACAATAACGATCCCATTGTTTCACCAACAGACTTGTGAGCCAGTTAACGCACGTTTTCGCTTGTCGATCCGAGCGTGAGGCAGGTTTATCCGTTAAGAAGGCTTCGATGGATGTGTTCAATTCCTGGTCGCAAAGCTTCATGGCGTACCCAAGCAGATCTTTTGCGTAGCCTTTGGAGAAGTTGTTCCACTTGGATTGGTAGTCCTCTAGAAACTCGACGATCCGCCCCAACAATCTTCCCGCTAGTGCATGAAACTGCGACTCGATGAACAACCGGGAAAGATTGGTATCGATCGAGGTTTCCGCAGGCTGTTTCATCTGACTTTGCTCGATCAGTATGTCATGCTGGTTGGCCAGTTTCTGAGCAACTGTGAAAAGCGAATTGGTTTGTATCTTAAGCTTTGACGCGATGTAATCAGCCAGCGAGGGGAGCAATCCCCATTGATTGGGCTGGGTGAGCCACTTGTTGCAAAGATAATCTTGCAGCCTGTGTATACCTTCGTCCAACAAAACTTCGAACGCCTGCGTTGTCTCGCGCCAATCGGTTCCTAGCAATTCACTTATGTGCCGCAATTCCGGTAGCTCGGCAATTCCATACCGACCGGTATCGTCCAGATTTTCGTCGGCGGCGATCTCGTTGCCAAGATTCTCCTTTTCCTTGGATACAGAGGATGCGGTCGCCATACAGGATCTGACCCAAGCCTGTGCGTTCCAGCCACATGACCTGAAAAGATCGTTCACCAGAAACTCAATTTTTTCTGACGTCTTCGACGAAAGCTGTGACACAGGAACAGCAATCCGATTGACTCCCGTGTAATGATCGATCTTCTGAACCCAACCTAAGATGTTGTCAAGCATCAAGGTTTGGTTGGCTCTCCTCGGGTCCAGGATTTGAGACATGTCGAAGTGCGAGGTCGAAATCGTATTGAGCCATGGATAACTCGAATCCGAAATATGATCAACATTTTGGCCTCGATCAACTCGCAATAGTTCGAGCCCCTGTGTCAAATAGAGAGAGGCTTCCTGCACCGACTGCGCTTCATCGCTCGGTCGACCTAATTGGCCACAGTATAAAAGATTCACGTGGTCAAAAGGTGGCTTGCTGGCGACATTCTCCGAAAGCCCAGGCAGAGATGGGTGCAGACCGTTTGTTCTGAAGTAATGATTTAATTCCAAAAGGCAGCTTATGGCCGATGCGCTCGAAAGATCGGCACTTGAATGCGGATTGGGAGAAGCACACAACAAAAGTAAGTCGATGTTCACCGGCACTTTGATGGTTTCGGTGATGTGGCGAATCAAGAACCCGACCTCAGTCGCGATAGCGCTACCCGTTCCCCCAGAAGCCGAGGATACAATGTGGATGTTTAATCTGGTAATGGTCGCTTTGTCTTCAATCGCTGTCTGGAAAAGGTCCTCGATCTTAGATAGAAGTTTATCATGGCAGACTCTCGAATGATCCAGCAAAGCGAGCATTCCAAGTGGTCTAACACCTTCGGTCAACTGCGATCTTGGGATGTTGTAAACCCATCGACGACTTAGTTGCGGAAAAGGGTCCGTCTCAGAACGATAATAATGCGGGCTCTTGATGGGGATGTGTACGATCGAACCGTAATCCAAATATCCCGGACGGCTGCGATCCACCAAGAGCTCGAGAGACTTATGATCTGTATCAATCGCTAGAAACGAAAGAATATTCGACGAGCTGCCATCGTCCGACATGCCTTGCCGCGTGGCTGCTATGACTTCGCAACCTTTTCCTCCTACGCCAATGACTAAATCGATCGTTCTCTGAGTCGTGTACTCCGATACGGCGGTTTGATTGACGAGTGGGTTCTGCTCTGCCTTAGGCTGCGGCATGACCACACGAGCGGCGTTGCGATTCGATATGCCTTGGATGATATTATGGGAACGGATCGGTTGGCTTCCGCTAGATTGGGCTTGGGCTCCCGCCGTGCGTGCATCCTTGAACTGCTTGTTTTGTTTGCCCGAGGCAATTCCTGGAGACCATCCTCGCACTTGAACCAGCGATTCTCCTTCGGCCTTGTTCAACTTGGGTGCATCGATCAACGCGTTAATCAATTCCCGACAATCCGAGAAGCGTTGCTGCGGACGCTTCGCCAGTGCCTTTGCAATAATCGATCGGTCCGACGCGGGGAGTGGGTTAAGATCCGGAGCGCGGTTGAGATGTTCGTTTGCTAGTTGTGCTGTCGTACGACCTCGAAACGGTAGTTCACCAGTCAGCATTTCCTGAAAGACGATCGCCAGCGAATACTGATCGCTGAATCGACCCGGCCTTCCGTCGAACATCTCTGGTGCGGCATAGGTCGGTGTCATGCCAGCCAACATCGATTGCGTGGCTGATTGCAAGTCCTTTACCAACCCAAAGTCAGCTACTTTGATGTGATCAGACAACATCAGCAAATTAGCGGGCTTAACGTCCAAATGCTGCAAGTCATGTTTTTGGCAAAGGAAATCAAGACCGTCGGCTGCGTCGGTCAGGTAGGACAGTAATCGATCCCTAGGAATACCCGCGATCTGTTTTTTCCTGTATTCGATGTAGCGATCAAACATCGACCCTTGAGCAAGCTCCGATACGATGAGCAACTGCCCATCGATAATCTCGATTCGTTCCAGAGATAAAATGAACGGATGATTGACTTGACGTATTCGCTGCAACGATTTCAATTCGCTCGATGCACGATCACCATCAATGTGCCCGTAAACGAACTTTATCGCTTTCTTCAATCCTCCAGGCGCATCGGCAGACCAAACCTCGCCATATCCTCCTGAACCAAGTTTGTCTCGGAGAAAGTAGCCCGGTATGGGCTCAAAGCCCGACTGCAACTTTGCGGCTAACGAATTCATCACGATAAGCTCTTAGTTCTGTGGTACACTTTGTGTCGAGGCAGCCATGTTGGTTGAAACAGGTCCCGTCTTTGGTCCCTCAGTGAGAGGCCGTCTTAGTAGAGCCGCGTTGTTTCTCGTTTGCGGTGTTGTCAAATCAATGGGGCTTGTCTTAATCGGAGTCGACACAGGAGCGGATGGATGAGTCCCTCGCGGTGCTGCGATTGCACTCGACGATTGGATTGGTGTCGGAACACTGTTGTGAGACACATAGCCGTTCGACTCTTTGAGGATAGGTTGATTGCCAAAATAGTTTTTGCTCGCAATCTCGAGGAAATCAATTCGTAGCTCGACCTTTTCACCTCGGTAGGCACACAAACAGTTGATCTGATGAATTAAGTCTCGCGGGTGGCAACGTCTCATGCTTCGCCCAAGCCGCTTGTAGGTTCTCATTACGAACTCCTCGACCACCTGAGGCCGCCACGCTATGTCGTAACTTTGGCAAGTCCGTCTAAAGATCTCCATGAACTCTTCCAAGCACGGGTCTCCGACATTGATCTTGAACGGAACACGCCTCAAAAACGCTTCGTCCACCAACGACTCAGGCTGAAGATTCGTGGAAAAGAGAATGATCTGCTCGAACGGTACACAGATCTTTTTGCCAGTTGGCAGGCTCAAGTAATCGACTCGATTCTCCAGTGGAATAATCCATCTGTTTAACAGCTCAGATGGTGCGAGTCGTTGTCTACCAAAGTCGTCGATCAATAGGCATCCGCAGTTACTCTTTAACTGCAACGGGGCTTCACACGTATTGCTCCTAGGATCATGACGTATTTCCAAGTGGTCTAGAGTCAACTCTCCACCCACCACCACGGTCGGTCGCTTGACTCGGATCCACCTTCGATCGTGCTCTTGGTCGGCTACGATTCCAGAGAAGTTCACCGAGGTCTTGGATTCCTGGTGATACGCACTGTCAAAAAACTTCAGGATCACGCCGTCGTCGATGATAGCATGCGGGATCCAAATATCCTCTCCTCGGCATGATGCTAAACACTTCGCAAGAGTTGTCTTGCCATTCCCCGGTGGTCCGTAAAGAAAAATTCCCGAATTGCTGTTAACGGCCGGTCCTAGGAAATCCAACCATGCGTTTTCATAGGTAACGTTCCCAAACGAAGCAACCAGTTGATTTCTCGTGATCGGCTCATAGGTGCTGGCTTGGGCTTCGACGCTGAGCACGTAGTCCATCAACGGAACCGGCGCCGGCCCCGTGTAAGATGTGACGCTCTGATAATTCAAGGCACGTTTCTGCCCGCTGTCGGTGAGGCTGTAGTAAAAGTCGTTGAGCGGAGCTGGCCTCGCGTGGGCTATCATCTGTCGTACACGAAGTTTTGCGAGCATCTCCTCAACAATCCGAAACGGTAGCCGCACCTTCTCTGTAAGCGACCGACCAGATAAAGTTCCCGCCGCCAAAAATGTTTGCAGAACGAGCGATTCTAGCACCATCTCCGAGATGCCACTCTCCTCAAGCGTTTTCGGCTCAACTGGCCAGAACGCATCATCGTTCAGAATCGCGGGTAAAGCCTCTCCATTCAAACTTGACGTATCGTGACTGAAGTTGGTTTGCATATTCGATGTTCTCGGTCGTTGCTGCGTAATCGACATAATCGTTACTCTTTCGCGGGGCGGCAGGCAATCTGAGGGCTGATCCTCATCTCGCTGTACGAACATCGATTAGTTGGTGTGCTGTTGTTGAGCTCAAGAAAAATCGTGCGGAAGATTCCAATTTTTCCTGCACCGACCCATTCTGTGATCTACATTTCGCCGGTCGGTTTCGCGCCGATTGAGCTATCTAGCAAAAACTTAGCGGATGGCAGGTGCTGTATTGCCCCAGATATGCCAATTAGGATTATTTTATAATGATTGTTGACGCTGGTCCTTTTAGTCGCCCAGTATCGACTCAGAGCAAAAAACCAATTACTGGTGACTCTAAGTTGGTCTGGATACTAGAGAAGATTGGACAATCTGAAATAGATTCATTGACAGTGATTTATCCTGTGCCGTTCTCTATTGGACGGAAGGCGGGTTGCAGTTTGCAATTGCAATCGAGAACCGTATCGAGCCATCACGCTGACTTGACGATCCGAGATGGGTCCATCGTGCTTGCAGATCGGCAAAGCACAAACGGTACATTCGTTAACGGCCAAAGAATCAAAGATCTCATTACGCTAAAACCCGACGACGTTATCCAATTCGCAGATGTTGCCTTTAGACTTCGCTGTGATGATCATGCGACGTCAGCTAACACCATCGCGGAAGACGTCTGTGACCAAGCCCTGGCGCTGGTTCAGTTCGATCGCATGATGGAAAAGAGATTGGTCACCCCTTTCTTTCAACCGATCGTCGCAATGGATGGCTCGAAGACGATTGGATACGAAGTGCTCGCTCGTAGCCGCATGTTTGGACTCGAAACGAGTGCTGCCATGTTCGGTGCAGCCACCAAACTAAACATGGAGGTAGAGCTCAGCCAAATGTTGCGTTGGGAGGGGATTCGCGAAGCTCTCTCGCTCCCGAAAGGATCTCACATCTTTGTCAACACGCATCCCAACGAACTTAACAAACCAGAACTTCTCGAATCGATGAAAAACGTTCGAGAGATGACCGTAGACACTCCTATAACATTAGAAGTCCACGAAGCCGCAATCACCAGCGTTCCTCAGATGATCGATCTGAGAAAAGGCCTGCGCGATTTGAACATAAAGATTGCGTACGACGACTTCGGAGCCGGCCAGAACCGATTGTCGGAACTAGGCAACGCTGCTCCTGACGTTATGAAATTCGATATGGGACTGATTCGAGATATCGATAAAGGTCCGCTAGAACGAGTCAAAGTGCTCCGCTCGATCGTTCAAGTCGTCTTGGATCTGAATGTCGTACCACTCGCCGAAGGTATCGAAACGGAAGCCGAGGCCAAAGTCTGTCTCGAACTCGGGTTTCAATTGGCTCAGGGATACTATTTTGGACGCCCTGCACCTCCAAGCAAATTCGTGGTCCCCGAATCCAGTTTGTAAACGCAATGGCGCACGTGAGCGCAAACTAAAAGCCCACGTTTTTCTAGATCCCAGCCGATTCGGCTTCACGATAATCGCTCTGCAAACGCGGTCTGCTATGCTGTTCGATCAATGTTCAGATTGATCGAATAGCATGCTTGTGCTGACTCTTTCAAGCTTCTATGCTATATGGCTGACGATTCGGCCTTATTGGTCGTTGATGTCAACTTACCAGCCGCAATCGGCAGCCCAAGTCCATTCGCGAGTCAACGTCGAGGATGGTTTCCCTTGGACTGAGATTGTGCGATTCCCCACCTCACTGAGTCTCAGAGATCACTTCTATGTCTAAGAGCATCAACAATCTGGAACGTCGCCAGTTCCTAAAAAAATCTGCCATCGGTGCCGCAGTGGCTATGGCACCAACCATCATTCCTGCTTCAGCGTTGGGTCGCGATGGCAAAACACCTCCTAGCGAACGAATCGTGCTCGGTGGGATCGGAATCGGTAATCGAGGTCTCTATGACCTCGGTTGCTTCCTGGAACAAAAAGATGTTCAATTCGCTGCGGTCTGTGACGTCAAAGAAGCACGCCGCCAATTGGTCAAAAAGCGAGTCGATGAACTCTATGGCAATCAAAACTGCGATATGTTTCGCGACTATCGAGAACTGCTTGATCGAAAGTACATCGACGCGGTTCTCATCGCGACCGGCCCAAACTGGCATGGTACCATGTCAATCAATGCCGCCAAAGCAGGCAAAGACATCTACTGCGAAAAGCCTTGCACGAAGAACATCGAACAAAGCCTAATCCTCGCGGATACCATTCGACGAACCGCCCGTGTCTACCAAGCAGGTACGCAACGCCGAAATCTTCCCCACTTTGCATTCGCATGTTATCTCGCTCGCACGGGCAAACTCGGAAAACTAAAACGTGTCTACGCTCAGCCGCGCGGCATGACGGCCATGATGAGCGGATGGTTGCCGGAGGAAGCAGAACCCAATAAAGAGTCGGTCGATTGGGATACCTACCTCGGACCAGCCGCTTGGCGACCTTTCAACAAAGCTCACCTCAACGGCTTCGAATTCGAGAAAGGTGGCGGACTCGTTGGCGGTGGGGTCCTGGAATGGGGATCGCACTGCGTTGACCTTTGCCAATGGGCTGTTAACGACTCGCTTCCTCCTGTTGAGTACAGCCCTCCCGTTAATGGTGAGCTCATCGCCAAGTATGACAATGGCATTGAACTCGTCTTCCGCGACGAAGGCTGGATTCCACTCGGCTCTTGCCCTGTCCGATTCGAAGGCGAAGAGGGCTGGGTCGAGGCGGGGGATAGCGGCAAATTAGCCCTGAGCTCCCCAACCCTCCTAGCAGGTGGAGATCGGTGGCTACCCAGCGACCTTCCACGTCAGAGACTTCCTTGATTGCATCAAAACGCGCGGCGAACCTAAAGGAAACGCCCAAGCGGCCTGCAACGCGCACATCGCTTGCCACGCTGCCAACGTTGCTTTGTTCCTGAATCGAACCGTGAAATATGACAACACGACGCACCGATTCATTGATGACGAAGAAGCCAACCGCTTGCGGTCCGAAGCGATTCGCGAACCATGGCGTCTGTAACGTAAACATTCGGCCGCATCAGCCGCTGGGTGATATTCCCCGGTTGACACGCAACTCAACAACTTTATCAGCCGCTGCGATCAACAATCCTGCGGTCTGCCAATATTCCCGAGGCACCTGCGCAATCCACCTCAGGAAAATCGTCACCAATCCAATTATCAAAACGTTGAAACAATGAACATCAAAACATCACTCAAACGCTACTTGCTTAGCCTCTTCCTATCAGGCTTTCTTGTCTCCGGTTTGTCATTTGCCCAAGTCGACAAACTAACTTCGGAAAAAGATTTAATCGCAATTCTGTCGACAGATAACCCACTGGCCGACAAAGCGATCGCATGCAAACGACTGGCGCTTTACGGCTCGGAAGAATGTGTCGCGAAAGTTGCCCCACTGCTGGCTGATGAAAAACTCTCTTCGTGGGCGCGTATTACACTCGAGGCCCTTCCCGGTCCTAAAGCAGGTGATGCACTACGCGAAGCCGCTACAAAACTAGAAGGCCGAGTTCTTATTGGCGTCGTCAATTCCATCGGCGTTCGTCGCGATGTGGCTTCGACTGAGGTCCTCGCCAAACTCCTGACCAACGCGAACGAAGATGTCGCCTCC
>JALOQS010000225.1 GCA_025459355.1 Pirellula sp. | reverse complement strand
TGGGAGGTGCAGCGGAATGTTCGGACGGAATCGAATCCTCTTTGTCCTATTGTTAATCCTTGGGCTGGGCTGCTCCAGTCTATCAACGAGGCCATCGAGTGCGAACAAAAATCCCTTTCGCGGTTCACCAAATCAAGTCAGGGATCGTTTGTTATCGAGCATACCGATTGGTATGTCACGAATCGACGCAGAAAAGCAAGTGGTAGCGCTCGGGTTGACGAAAAACGATCCATCAGAGATCGGCATGGAATCTCCTCCGTTTATCTCTTGTCGTTATCTAGACAAGTCGTTTTGGTACGGTGAGACGATCTGGTTAATTCAAATCGAATGCCCCGATGGTAAAGTCTCCGACATCATTTGTGAGCGAATCGGTTTCGAATAAACATTCAAATCGCCTCGACTTCTTGACGGGACCGTGGTTGTGAATCCCGGGGATAAAGTGCACATTGTTAGAGTACTCAGGCTGAATTGCTGTGAAAGCTGGATAGGCTTTTCACGGGTCTTCGGGATTAGAGTCGATTAGTGTTCCCCTTCGTTCGTGTTCGTTTCTACACTCGACCTTCCCGAATTCTTCGGGAGAGTGGATAGTCTGCCAGTCATACTCCCCCTGGGATGCCCCCCAAGTGGTGAGCACAGAACCAGAAGCGTTTAGGTTTGTAGGTTGACCGAAGGCAGCGTAAGCATATCGCTCGGTGACCGCGCAACTTGACGTGGTAATGGAAGTGATCGAATACTGCCCGTTGCGATGATAGCCTAATGCAACTTCGGTGATTGTTGTGGTTTCTAAGTTATTGGTTGCGGTCGGTGTAGAAGATATAGTCAGCGATTCGATGGAATCGAACGAGGCAACGAGTACAGACCGCATGGCACGCAAATGGCACGAATCGAAAACCACGCATGTGATTGGTGATTAGGGGGGGTGGCCTTCGGATTGCTAATGCTTCGGGGGCGTTGTCCGGCGTACTAATCCCTTTGCTCGCGCAGCGGGCTGGTATTGCGAATCGATCATACCATGGCTAAGACTCGTTCGATTCGCTGGATCGATCGCTCTTTGCCAAAGATGGTAAGGTAATCAAAAATCGTGAGGCCTGACATCTTGCCCGTCAATGCAATTCGCATCCCGGCCATAAAGTTTCCAAGCTTAACGCCTTTCGATTCCACATAGGCTTTGAGCGCCGGTTCAAAGCTCTCTTGAGCGGTCGACTTGGCACCCCTGATAACTTCGCAGAAGTCTCGCACTGCGGCACAAATTTCCGGATCAGCCTGGAGCTTCTTTTCAAATCCTGCTTCGTCGAGCGGAAACGAATCGTCCGATGAAAACAATTCATCGAATTGAAGAATGTCACCCGCGACTTTGATGCGATCGCCCGCTGCCTTGAGTATGACGGTCAGCGTTTCTGCGATTTCACACGGAGGTGGCTCAGATACCCATCCAGCCTTCTGGAGATAAGGCAACACCATGGCCACTTTTTTCTTCAAGTCGAGATCGTTCATCCAACGTGTCTGAAATGCGACCAATTTCTGCGGATCGAATGAAGCAGGAGATTTGTTCACTCGCTCAAGAGAAAAGTGCTTGATGGCGTCTTCTATTGTAAAATGCTCGGTGCTGTCATCCAAAGACCAACCTAGGAGCAACAAATAGTTCAAGATCGCACCCGGTAGAAAACCAATTTCACGATAGAAATCGACCACCACAGGATTAAAGGTCTCTGGAGTGGTTTCCATGTTCGCTCGCGCCGCGACGGTAGCTCCGAGTTGATTGAGTGCTGCAAAATCTTTTTGCTTGAGGTACTTGTCCAATTTTCTCTTGCTTAGTTTGGCTGTTCCACCTGGCTCGGCCACAAAAGGCAGGTGGGCGTAAATCGGGAGTTGGTAACCGAGTGACTTTGCAATGAAAATTTGCCTAGGAGTATTGGGCAAATGTTCGACCGCTCTCACGACGTGAGTGATTTGGAAATCGTAATCGTCAACAACACTAGCCAAGTGATACAGACATGTTCCGTCAGCGCGTTGAATCACATGATCCTGTTCATCTTTCCATTCAAACGAGCAATCGCCACGAATGCGATCTTCGAATTGGCAACTTCCCTCGCGAGGCATCTTCAAACGGACGACTGCTTCGCGTCCCTCTGCTTTAAACTGCGCCACTTTCTCTGGCGTGTCCCCCATCCATGTTCGATCGTACAAGAACGTCTTGCCCGCCGCCTCAGCGGCAGCACGTTGCTGAGCCAGTTCGTCCGTGGTCGCAAAATCATAGTAAGCTGCACCGGATTCAATCAACTTTTGAACAGCTACTTGGTATCTTTCGAGACGCTGTGATTGGTAATAAGGAGCAAAAGGGCCATCGACACCAGGTCCTTCGTCCCAATCCAAACCAAGCCACCGAAATCCATCCAGGATCGGTTTCAAGGCTGCTTCGACATTTCGGTTTTGGTCGGTGTCGTCGATCCGAAGTAGAAATTGTCCACCGGCTTGTTTAGCAAGCAAATAGTTGAACAGAGCGGTCCGAACTCCGCCAATATGGAGGTAACCGGTGGGGCTGGGGGCAAAACGGGTACGAACGGTCATAATGTTCAAAAATTTCTCAAAAGCGGGTTGCCAAGATAAGAGGTAAATTGATACCAAAGGAGTGCGATTCCATCGAGAGGCGTTGTTTCTCGGATTGGCTTATTTTTCAACGGATTGTTGGCATGACTCGGAAATCCTTCGCTGGAATTGGTTTAATTTTGTTCGGAATGCTGCTGGGTGTCTTCGTTCCCAATGCCATCAAACTGGGACAAGCGATTGCGACGCCTCAGCAGGATCGCGGCTTGGACATAGCTTCCCCCTACAGCATATCGGCCGATGGATTTGTTCCTTCGAGTCCGGATGAGGCGATTCATGTCTCGATTTACGAATCTGCCAACCGAGGAGTTGTCAACATCTCGACGACTGCCGTTCGCCCGGAGACCTTGCTCCTAGCCACCGAAATCGCTGGCAACGGCAGCGGTATTGTTATCGATCAGAACGGACACATTCTCACCAATCATCACGTCGTCAGTGATTCGCAGAAGATAAGTGTGACGCTCTTTAATGGCGAGGTCTATCCAGCCAGTTTGGTCGGCCAAGATCCACATAACGATATTGCCGTTGTGAAGAT
The DNA here is from genome assembly GCA_025459355.1 of Pirellula sp. GTDB lineage: Bacteria > Planctomycetota > Planctomycetia > Pirellulales > Pirellulaceae > JBKCUI01. Next base: position 3,145 of record JALOQS010000225.1, on the reverse strand, counting down.
CAATGCTCCGATCGAATCTCTCTTTCCAATTATGATCGGGGATTCCAGCAACTTGAAAGTCGGCCAACACATTGTCGCCATTGGCAATCCGTTTGGTCTCGAGCGAACCATGACCACGGGCATCATCAGTAGCCTGAACCGACAGATCACCGCCAAGACGGGGCGCAAAATACACTCGATCGTTCAAATTGATGCGGCGTTGAATCAAGGAAACTCGGGAGGCCCTCTGCTCAACACTCGCGGCGAGTTGATTGGTATGAATACAGCCATTGCAACACGAAGCGGCGATAGCGCCGGGATTGGCTTCGCGATTCCTGTAAACACCATTAAGAGAGTCGTAGATCAGTTGATCGAAACAGGGCGAGTTATCCGACCGACGATTGGAATTTTGCAAGTCTTCGAGATGGACCGGGGATTGCTAGTGGTCAACATGACTCCAAACGGCCCCGCAGAGAAATCGGGTGTTCGTGGCTCCAAGATGGGACGCAAGAAAAATCGGCTTGGATTGACGATGGAATTCGCAGACCACACTCAAGCGGACATCATCGTGGGCATCGATGATCAACGTGTTAAAAAAGCGGACGACTTACTGAGTGTGATCGAGTCAAAGCATCCGGGCGATCAAGTGATCTTGAGCGTCCTACGGGAGCGAAGCATTGTTCAGATTCCGATTACACTTTCCGGCGAGTAACCGGTTGGCAGGTTAGTTACGCCAGATCAGTTACGGCAGGTTAGTTACGTTTCGCAACTCGTTCGTTTTTGATGACGTAGAATTTCGGGTCATCGACGATCCAGTCTGTGGACCAGTCCTTGCCGTTATCTCCGTTAACCACGTTGTAGAAAAACGATCGGACCTCTTCGGCTTTGTAACCATAGGGCATTGCGGTAGCGATGTAATCGTCCCTGGTCAGCTCTTCAACGCCGGGTTTCGCGAAGTAGTGAACCAAGCCATCTGGCGTGAACGAGATACCAAGCGTCCACCAACCCATCGTCGAAATTTCTGGCCCCATAAAGTCGCCACCTCTTCGGTCAGCCCGCACGCGAAAGTGAGCGTAAGGAACCATTCGTCCGTCGACCTTCTTCGCATCGCGAACGATAAACAGCCCTGGCCAATAGATCTCATCCTTCTTTTCTTTGCTCGAGAACAAGAACTGATTTTTGGTCTCTGTGATGGTGGTTTCTACGGCGGCTCGGAAGGCGAAATGAGGACCGTTTCGCTTTTCCCATTCCTCCATCGGTGGCAAATAAACTCGCGTGGTCATGTTGGGCGAATGCGCGACAGGCACAGTCCCGCCGATTCGATATTGAACGTTGCAGATAAAATCGTCCTGGTGCATCTTTCGGCTGGGACGGTTTGGGATACCGGTGAACAAGGATTTGAGGAGGAGCGAGCCCGTGCTCCCTTCGAGCCCTCCTTCGGGAGTTGGCACGCGTTGTACAATGTCGGGATGCCCGCGTTTAGCCCCTTCGTACCAGCGTTTATTGGTCGATTGCCCGAGCGGTTGTCGTTGATTTTCGTCAATATCCTCGGTGCTTTTCGGGTTGTTAAAGACAAAGGACCACGACTCGTCCTCGAAATCGTCCCCGACCTGAGTTAGTTGAGTCCCTGTACCCGGCACCACGATGTTGGACGCGTGCTGTCCCCAAAGGCTAGCCGGAGTGAAGAAACACAAACCGAGGCAAAATACCACGCGAAGATTTAATTTGAGAATGGTCATGGCAGAACCGAAAACTACTCTGAAGATCGAGGGGAACAGGCATTTTTCACGCTTGTTAGTCCTATCGACCCTGCAAGTCTTCTTAAACGGCATTTTCGTTTGAGCTACCAAAGTCAGCCCGTTTTGCGTAACTTAACAGGCTGGGAATTCGTCCAACTTGCTTGCCCCTAACCCTACTGATTCTGCAGGAAACGCGTTGTCAGAACTAAATCCCTCCCCGACCCCGACTGGGGGTACCCCTCCCAGATCTTCCGGCCGCGTTGTCAGCCGTCTAGGCGAGTCGGCCAAGATCACGGCCATTCTTGCGATTATGTTTTTCGCGATTTGGTTCGTAAAGAACAAGCTTCAAGCCCAGGATGTTACGGTCGAAAAGCTGAAGCTGGCCATCAGCAATATTCCTTGGTATCACTTTGCGATCGCGATCTCGCTCACGATTCTTAACTATCTGGTTTTGACTGGATATGACTGGATTGCTGTTCGGCACTTAAAAAAGAAGCTGCCGATGTCCAAGATCATGGCTGGGGCGGTGGTCGGTTACGCATGCGGCAACGTGTTCGGTTGGCTTTTAGGTGGCAATGCCGTTCGATATCGACTTTATTCGAGCTGGGGATTTTCACTCTTAGAAATCATCGCGTTTGTTTCGATTCTTTCCATTACGTTCTGGCTTGGCTTATTTCTCTTGGCGGGGATCGCGTTCATCGTGTTGCCTATTCGATTGCCTGAAAAGACACTCGAAATGTTGCAGCTATCTCCTACGACGTGGGGATACATTTTTCTCTCATGCGTGGTAGGTTATTTGCTCTCGTGCCTGATCGTTAGAAAGCCGATCAGGTTTCGAGACTTCGAGGTCGCGTTGCCTCCGTTCAAATTATCTTTGATGCAGTTGTGTGTTTCGGCGGGAGATTTCTTTCTAGCGAGCACGGTTCTCTTCTCGTTGATGCCCCCAGACATCATCGGACCCGGCCAAGATCAAATCAATTTCTCGACAGTATTGATCGCGTATATTACGGCCCAGATAGGTGCAGTGATTTCTCACGTACCAGGTGGCTATGGAATTCTAGAAGGGGTTCTTTTGGGATTTTTGCCCCACGCCGTGAGTGCGGAAGTCTTCGCTGCTGTCATTCTCTTTCGAATCGTCTACTATTTTTTACCAGTGATCGTGGCTGGACTTATTTTCTTGTACAACGAACATCGCATAGGCAAACGGCCGCCCGACATGCTTCATGGCCAATAACAACATGGCCGATAGCAACATGGAAATAACGGTACCCATGAACCAAGGACCCGTGAGACCGGTCTCTTGGCAAGAGTCGATGAAGAGAGCCATCCGAGGTTCGCTTCATCTCTCGATTGCGGTGCAACTCTATGCTGACGAAGTCGAGTGGTTGAACCAACCAAACTTTCCGGTGTTTGTTCCGTTGGAGTAT
>JALOQS010000224.1 GCA_025459355.1 Pirellula sp. | reverse complement strand
AAATTAACGCGGCGATGCGCCGATGTTATTCTACTTGACCAGCGGCGACAGATTTAATTGCAAACCATCGAAGAACGCTAACCGCGCAGGGATCGATTTTTCAATCGTCTCAATCTGCTCCGCCGTCAAACGATCTCGCCTATGACGAATCGCGAACCACAACAAAAACGTTTCCGCCAAGTCCTCGCGATTGGGATGATCTTTGGCATAAGTGGAAATAGCAGTTGGGTCCGATTGCTGGGCTTTAACCCAATCAGGATGACGCGTGTAGATTGGATCTAACGAGGTGTGAGTCGCTTCGTGTATGAGCGTCTCTTCGAGGATTCTTTGTTTGCGATACTCGGCCGTTTGCTCGACATGAACAAGCAAATTCTCATTGCCCCCGCCGAAAAGCTGCTTGCCTGGATGAATCCAACTCGTTCGAACATTCACTCGCAAACATTTGGGTAACCGGCCGTACTCTTTGGCATACTCTTCCGCTATCACGGCGGCTTTGTCGCTCGATTCGAACTCGCTGTTAACTTGAATCTCAATTTTGAGACCGTCAGAGTAGTAGGCATCGAAAAGGAAAGGCTCGTTTTCGATAAACTTATCGACCCGCCGGTCGAACATTCGGCGTTTGTCGGTCCCTTTGGCTTCAAGTCGCTCGAAGACTGATTCATCCTTTTCGGTAACAATGTCTCCGTTGATAAAGATAGTGCCGTGATAAGGTGGTTTCTTATCATCGGCCAAACCGGGAGAGCACAGAGAGGTCAGTGACAATCCTAAAACGATCCTGGCAAACTTCATTACGAGTGGCTTTCGCTGAATGCGGAGAGTCGAGTGCTTTACTTGCTTATAGGAATCGATGCCTAATAAGTGATGCGTGCTAAATGATCGGGCACACATCGAACCACGATCGGCCTTGTTCCTCCATCCATTCGGAACTCTGCGTTGGTCCCCAAAGACCGGGTTCATAAGGATGCAGTGTCGGGGCAGCAGGGCTCTTCCATGCGGCAATAATCGGATCGATAATTCGCCATGCTTGTTCGACTTCGTCGCTTCGCGCGAACAAACCGGGATCGCCGAGCAATGCGTCGAGCAGTAGTCGTTGGTAGGCATCGGGCAGTTCTTTACCACTGGAATCGAATCGGAAATCCAGTTCGCTCAATCGAAGCTTCATGTCGGAGTCAGGGACCTTCGATTGAAAGTGAAGCTGCATGCCTTCGGCGGGCTGGATCTGGATTACCAAACGGTTGGCATCAGGCCGGCAAGTCTTCTCATTGCCGAAAAGCATGTGCGGTGGTTCGCGGAATTGAATCACAATTTGCGTCGTTCGGCAGGACATCGCCTTGCCGCTTCGCAGGTAGAACGGCACGCCTCGCCAACGCCAGTTATCCAAATAGAACTTTAACACGGCAAACGTTTCGGTCTGGCTATCGTCAGGAATTCCTTCTTCATCTTGGTAGCCGATGTATTGACCTCGGACTCCATACTGTGCGAAGTCGCTTCCTTTGTAGGGTCGGATAGCTTGTAGCACTTTGACCTTTTCGTCACGAACAAACTCGCCGGTGTAGCGGACGGGAGCTTCCATGGCGGTGACCATCATCAACTGAAAGATGTGGTTTTGGAACATGTCGCGAAGGATACCCGATTTATCGTAGTATCCGCCACGGCGGCCAACCTTTACTTCTTCGGCGACGGTGATCTGAACATGATCGATGTAGTTTCGGTTCCAGAGTGGTTCAAAGATGGTGTTGCCGAACCGCAACGCCAGCATGTTTTGAACGGTCTCTTTGCCGAGGTAATGATCGATCCGATAGATTTGATCTTCGCGGAACGTTTGATGGATTTCAATGTTCAGCTTTTGGGCTGATTGAAGATCGGTGCCGAACGGTTTTTCGATAACGACGCGTCGAGCGCCATTGGTGTCGATGTTTAGCCCCGCTTTGCCCAGTTGAGCAATCGCATGAGCGTAAAGCTGCGGCATGGTGGACAGATAGTAGACGCGATCGGTTTTTTGTCCTGCCTCAATCTCGTTGAGCACTTGGGCTAAACGGTGAAAGTCTTGTTCATTTTCGATATCGCCCGCTTGATAAAAGATTTGCTCAGCAAAACCATTCCAAGCATTGAGATCAAAATCGTCTTTAACAAACTTCTGAGTTGATTGTGCCAACTGTTCACGCCATTGTTCCGACGTGAATGGACTTCGAGAAACACCAACGATTCGAGTGGGTGTTGGCAATCTGCCTCGACAAAATTGGCGATACAGAGCGGGGATAAGCTTCCGGCTGGTTAAGTCGCCGGAAGCCCCAAAAATCACCATCGTGTGAGACATGACGATCTCGATCTAGTAGAAACGGAAATCAAGTCGCTTTTCTAGGGCATCAAACAGCGAGCTCCTAGCTTGCTGAATGTCGCGATAACCCAAACTATTTACGTTTTGAGAGGGGTTTTGCATAAACGTCTTCAAAAGCTCATCATCCGAAGGAGATAGCTCGAGGACTTTCACAACATAGTACACCGAACGTCGTCGATCTGGTGCCGCGACGGCTTCACCAACTTTAGTTGAGAAGACGCCATCCATGAACTGGTTGTCGACCGGTAGTAGCGGATCAACGCGACTGACCTCATCGATTTGAAACTGCATATTCATTTGCATGAACATCGGAAACATTGGGTTCATGGCACTAAAGGGAGCTGGCTCTACGACTAACTTCTTTTGTTCATCCGTGGTCAAGGCATCAACCAAATTACCGGTGCCTACCTGAGTTGCAAGTTCTTTGGCTTTGCTCTCGGCTAGTTTGATTGCCTGTTGCAATTTCCATACGTCTACGATTTGCTCTTTAACGGTTTCAAAGGAAGGTACGACTGGCGTTTCTACCTTGGTTTTCCAGAATGCGAATCGTGATGGAGAAGCTCCGCCACCTATGGAAGCGAGGGGAACAAACTCTCCTCCAGGACCTTGAGTCACATTGATATAGGCAGTGACTGGAATTGGTTGAGCACGCTGTCCTTGGCTTACCGAGGATTGTCCGATTGGCATGAGTTGAATGGAATCCGCATCCACGATTCCCGTTGTGCCGTAGTCCAGTCCGAGTTCATCGGCGATGACCTTTAGATTGGGTCGCTCGGGCAACGTGAACCCCTTGAGCTTTTCTTCTTGGGCTCGCTTATATCCCTCGAGCTCGCCACTGTAGATCGTCATCACGCTAATCGCTTGATTGATTCTCTCTTCGGCGAAGGAAATTGCGGTGCCGGTTGCCATTTCTCGGGCGATTTGGTCTTTGACTTCGTCAAAGGTCTGTGTTCGCATTGGTACGGTCGTAGTCTCCGTCGCCTGCGATTCTGGGCCGGGGGTTGTAGCATCCCCGATCGACAAACCTGGGTTTACCGGAGTCGCGGTCGCTTCTGGTTCGGTTGCGGTTTCCGCAGGTTTGGTTTCTGCAGGTTTGGTTTCTTCTGCCGGAGGAGTGGTTTCTGTTGTTGTACCAGGATTACGGAGAGGGTTGTTGGGTTCCGTTTGAGTTGCCGCAACGGGATCCGTAGTCGCTGGAGGCTGAGAACCTGGCTCTTGATAGGAGACGAGCCGGACTGACTCGTTCTTTGTCTTTAGCAGCGACTGCTTGTTCGCACCATTATCGCCGCCGGCGGGTGGTTCAGTTTTTGGCGGTTCGCCAGTCGGGGGTTCGCTAGTAGGGGGGGCAACAGCGGGTGGTTCGGTTGTTGGTGGTTCGCCAGTGGGTGGCGTTTCGGCAACTGGAGGGGTGGTTGCCGGCGGTTCGGTCGTCGCGGCTGGGGTCTCGGAGGGGGCAGCGGGGGTGCTTTCTGGGAGAGGCAGACCGGTGGCGTCCGACTTAGGAGCCTCGATCGGCACTTGGAATTGTTTGTTAGCGACGCGGCGTTCGTATTCTTTGCGGAGTTCTTCTTCAGGAATCTTGGCCATTTCCGCAACAATGAGGGCTTCCGTATCGATCGTGAGAAACTCGATCTCAGCCTTGGGGGGTGTCATGAACGCGGGTTCGGATTCCAAGAGATTGGCGTTACGAATGATGTCCTTGCCCTTCGCATAGAGATCCTTTAGCTCTTTGTCGGAAGGGGTCGTGGTAACGTCTGCTAGCAAATCCTTGACATAGACCGGATAGGCTTGCACCTTGGCTTTTCGGTTGAGTCTGAGGAATTCTCGCCAGTTCTTGGATGGTGAAGCCAGGATGGGAGCCGCGACGGGCCGCGAATCGCGGAGGTCTTCGAAGATCATTCCGGCATTGGTAAGCCGAAGCATGTGTTGGTAGGCGAGTTCATCGCGCATGACCCGGTTGAAGTAGGTCATGGTCATTCGGCGATCCGTCGATTGCTTTAGGATGGCGACAATTGCTTCGCCCCCTAATTTTCCATTTACAAATTTTTCTAAAAAAACTTTTACAGAATCGTCGTCGAACCGAATTCCGGTGTTTTGGGCTTCGGTGATCAGCATTCGCCTAAAAGCTGCCGTCCTCGTGTCGAGATCCCCAGAAATGCCGAGCATAGACAAATCCGGGCTGAATGCAGGCACTTGAGGCATGCCTCCTTTCTGCATCACTGCGCGAGCCAATTCGCTCAAGAAACGATTCGCGATCTGCAAATCCATTTCATCCATTTGAGCTTGGTCGTTGCTGATTGCGCCACCTTTCCATGCGGCAATTACTGGGCTCGAACGCAGAAAACCCCCACCTGAGCTATCTCGCATGCCATCGAACATGGGAGCGATCACGAATGCAAACATCGCCAGGAGAACGGCCCCAGCCATAAAAATGCGTTGGTTCTTTCGGAAAATTTCGAACGGACTTGCCATACCGGGTTATATCCTGTGATCGCCACGAAAAATCGGTTATCCATCCATAAAATGGTGGGATGATGGATTGTAGGGTTTCCAAGTTCTGATGCAATTGCACCCTAACTAAATGAGTCAGGGGGGCTTGACAAATGCCACGAGCTCAGGCCAAAACCCCTTTTCTAGGGGCTGACGAAACGTTAATACAGACGTCAGCTATATTCTTTGTTCGAAACCACAACAATATCATCGTTAGTATGGGCGAAAAGAAATCCCTTGTAATCGTCGAATCCCCGGCCAAAGCAAAGACGATTGCAAAGTATCTGGGCAGTGGTTTCCAAGTCGAGGCTTCTATCGGGCATATTCGCGATCTGCCCGGCGGTGCCAAAGAGGTACCGGCCGAATTCAAGGGGCAGCCCTGGGCATCCCTCGGCGTTAACGTCGACGAAGGCTTTGAACCCCTATACGTGATCCCATCCGACAAAAAGAAGCACATCACCTTTTTGAAGTCCGCCCTTAAAGACGCCAAAGACCTCTATCTGGCGACGGACGAAGACCGCGAGGGGGAAGCTATCTCGTGGCACCTTAAAGAGGTTCTAAAGCCCAAGGTGCCGGTCCATCGCATGGTGTTCCACGAAATCACCAAAGAGGCCATCCAAACCGCGTTGAAGTCGACTCGATCGATCGATGATGGTCTGGTCAAGGCTCAGGAAACTCGCCGTATTCTCGACCGGCTGTACGGCTACGATGTTTCCCCTTTGCTTTGGAAGAAAGTTCGCCCAGGACTTTCGGCGGGACGTGTTCAAAGCGTGGCGGTTCGACTCATTGTTCAACGTGAACGAGAGCGAATGGCGTTTCGTTCGGCCACTTATTTTGATTTGGAAGCCGTGCTCAAAACCAACCAAGCCGAAACGTTTACGGCCGCCTTGGTGAGTGTCAATGATCGAAAAATTCCCGCCGGTAAAGATTTCGATCCAGCAACTGGTCGCCTCAAAGATGATCGGTTGCTCCTCCTCGACCAAGCACAAGCGGCCGCACTCCGCGACCGATTGCAAAAGGCTAACTTCCGCGTTGTCAGCGTTGAAGTCAAACCCTTTACGGAAAAACCGAAGGCTCCGTTTACAACCAGCACGATGCAACAAGAAGCCAACCGGAAACTTGGCTTAACCGCAAAGGACACGATGCGGCTCGCTCAAAGCCTTTACGAAAACGGCTACATCACCTACATGCGTACCGACTCGACAACCCTGTCGAAAGAAGCGGTCAACGCGGCTCGCGATCTGGTTCGTTCTCAATACGGTATGATCAATTCCGCCTCTTTGACCTGATCTGGAAACGCACGATCGCATCACAAATGGCGGACGCCAGAAAGCGACGTGTTGTGGCCACGATTCAAGCCGATGACGCGATCTTCCAAGCGACCGGAACCACGATCGAATTTGAAGGTTTCCTCCGGGCCTATGTAGAAGGCAGCGATGATCCTGCTGCAGAACTCGCAGAAAAAGAACGCTTGCTGCCAGCCATGAAGTCAGACGACTCCCTCGGCCTCAAAGAGCTGGACTTCTTGTCTCACACGACTCAGCCGCCAGCTCGATTCACCGAAGCCTCGCTGACCCAAGGCCTAGAAGAACGCGGCATCGGTCGACCTAGTACATACGCCTCGATCATCGATACGATACTTCGGCGCGACTACGTGTTCAAGAAAGGCAATGCTCTGGTTCCTAGCTGGACAGCCTTTGCGGTTATACGTTTGATGGAGGAGCATTTTTCCTCTCTGGTTGACTACCAATTCACCGCAGAGATGGAGGACTACCTTGATCAGATTAGTCGCAATGAACGAGAGAATTTGGCGTACCTTCAAGAATTCTACTTCGGCAACGATGCTATTGAGGAGAACTTGGCACCGGGTGGTGTTGG